>JBDHXS010000029.1:0-21134 GCA_039810845.1 Runella sp.
CTTGTATTTTGCCCAAAATGAACCTCAAAATCCATATTTTGCTCATAACTTTCTGATTTTGATCCCGTCGGGATTAAAAACTTCTATCATTCCAAGTCTCAAAACAATTGAGCGTTTTGACCCCGCTTGGGTGATTCCCGAACCTGCCGCTTCCAATCTAAAAAGACTCATTCGGTTTGAAGTACTCGACCAGCCAAAAACCGCCAAAAAGAGCAATAAAGTCCAAAACCCAAATGCTCAAAAGGTAAACCAATACATAAATACACTCGATTTGATGGGGTTGATTTTGGTGGTAAATGCCGAAAAAGTCATCCTTGACCGCTTAGAAATCAAAAACCAGTTGGAAGTAATCGAGAAAACCGAAGATGAAAAAGACAAGTCGGCCAATGAGTTGCGCAACTTGATTGGTAAAATTCCCAATCTTTCTATTCACATTGATGAAGTGCACCATGCCGCCAGCGATGATATTAAACTAAGACAGGTCGTAGCGAAGTGGAATCGGAACGGAACTGTTACGTCGGTTCTTGGGTATTCCGGAACACCTTATTTGCCTACTCCTGAGCGCATTAATGTTGGCGGAGGTTTACAGATTCGTTTTTCGCAAATCACCAATACCGTCTATTACTATCGTTTGGTTACGGCTATTCAACGATTCCTCAAAAAGCCTGAGATTAAAATTGGCGGAGGCAGACAACAGCCATTGCAGATTCTGGACGAGGGGATAAAGATGTTCTATGACCAGTATGGTCAGAAAGTGTATGCCAACGGCACAACCGCTAAATTGGCTATTTATTGCAGCAGCATTCCGCGTCTTGAAACCGTCATTTATCCTTATTTGGTGGGGACTTTGGGGATACCACAAAGCGACATTCTGAAATACCACGGCGGAAACAAAGAATTTAAGATTGAACAAGGAGCCGAGTTAGACTATTTGTCGCTTGATTTACCCATTTCCAAAAAGAAGATTATACTGCTTGTCCAAATTGGAAAAGAAGGCTGGGACTGCCGCAGTTTGACGGGCGTGATTTTGGCCCAAACGGGCGATTGTCCAAAAAATATGGTATTGCAAACCGCTTGTCGTTGTTTGCGTCAAGTAGATAAAAATGCCCAGGAAACGGCCTTAATTTGGCTTAATGAGGAAAATGCGGCTACGCTTAACGAGCAATTGCGCGAAGAACAACAAACCAGTATTCAGGAAATCAATAGTTTAGGGAAGCAAAGCATCCAAGCGGTGATGGTCGAACGCAGTTCTCGACTCAACTACCTCAACGTTCCCAAAGTAGATTTTTATCAACTTCAAGTCAAATACAACACCGTCGTTGAAGAAAAAAGCCGAGATGTAAAGATTTTACTAACAGACATTTACCAAAACTTAGAGAATTGGAAAAGCTCGACTTTTACCGAAACCGCCATTATTCTCGATGATGGCAATACTTCTCATGTCGCAATCCAATCTAAAAACTTTTTGACCGAAACGGGGCAGTTTAGTGCCCATTTTCAAACGTGGCTATTAGAGATTGTAAAGGGAAGTTGTAATACATTGAAGGTTAATGATTTAACACCTTTCAAATCTGATTTACGGAGTATTTTTGAAAAAATAACTTACCTCAAATACGGTGAACGGTTTTTCAATGAACTCTATCCTATCGGAAAAATCAATGCTCAAATTCGATTGGCTTTTGCTCCCAAAAGAACATTACAAACAGACATTGAAACCATAGAAAAAGAGGTAGAGTTGCTTCTGATTGACAAACTGCGAGCCGTAGAAAAAAATGACAAGCTCTATCCTGACGAATCAATTACGCAGAAAATCAAAGACTTTGATGAGAAGAATACCGACCCTGCCGAACTCGAACGACAAGTGGCTGAAATGAACGCCAAAATCAAAGAAATGATGGTGCAAATGGGCAATGCTGATTTATTTTCAATGGCGCAAATTCCTCAAAATGAATCAATTCCGTTACCTGTAAAAGTTAAAAACCGTACGTTTCATTACTTACCTTACAATTTTGAACAGAGCGGTTTTGAGAAGTTATTTTTAGAAAAAACGCTGCAAATGAGCAGTTTTCAGGATAAACCCATTGAGATTTACTACAACGGTGAACGGGGGCTTACGCGTTTTGAAATTGAATGTTATGAACAACTACCCGACACTTGGAAGCGCCTCGGTTACTACACGCCCGATTTTCTGATACTGCGCCGAAAATCCGACCAATCCATTGAAAAAGTACTTATCGTCGAAACCAAAGGAGAAGGTTACAAAACGGCATTCGAAGCTAAAAAGCGCTTCATGAACAATCATTTTGTGCGCGAAAACAATCAAAAATTTGGCTATGAACGCTTCGATTTTCTGTATTTGCAAGACGACGACCGCCAATATGAAGACAAATTGAATCAAAAATTGAATACATTTTTCCATTGAAATCATGCCGATTAGCTATATTCCCTACTTCCCCAATACCATTGAAGGTCAGGCCATTCTGGATAGTTTTACCCGTACAACTCGCCTGCTGCGCTACCGCGACAACGACCGCGTGACCGACCGCATCAAACGAGGCTTGCCGCTGTACGAAGTAGAAAAGTTAGAAACGGTTGGTACGTCCGGCATCGCTACGAGTGGGGTTCTCCTGCGCGGAGAGTGCCTAAGTGCCTGTGCTTACCTCAAATCCCAAAACACCAAGGTTGATTTGGTCTATATTGATCCTCCTTTCGCGTCGGGAGCTGATTATGCCAAGAAAGTCTATCTTCGGCGAAATCCGCACGTAGCTGATGTAATTCAAAAAGCCGAAGAAGAACTGGACTTGGACGAACTCCGTGCCTTTGAGGAAAAAATGTACGGTGACATCTGGAACAAAGAAGATTACCTCAATTGGATGTACGAAAATCTCTTGGCGATTAAATCGGTAATGAGTGAAACGGCTTCAATTTACGTGCATCTGGATTGGCATATTGGGCACTATGTGAAAATTTTGATGGATGAGGTATTTGGAGAGAGTTTTTTTCAAAATGAAATAGTTTGGCATTACAGTGGTTGGAATAAACGATTAAAATCTTCATTTGAAAAAAGACATGACTCTGTATTTTTTTATTCGAATAGTGAAACACCTACTTTTAATTCATTCTTTGAAGAGTGGGAATCGAAAGAAGAATATGTCAAGAAAAGAAAACAAAAAATTTTGATTGACGATTATAATGGAAAAGAGTATGTCTTGTCTGACGGCGGAAATGGGAAAAGGGTCAAAAGGTATTTAGACGAAGCTTTAAAAGACGGTGCTGTTGTAGATGATGTGTGGGATTTAGATAAAGTTAATAATTCGGCAAAAGAATCAACGGATTACGCTACCCAAAAACCCGAAGCATTATTAGAGCGCATCATCAAAGCCAGTAGTAACGAAGGGATGGTTGTTGCTGATTTTTTCGGCGGCAGTGGTGTTACGGCGGCGGTAGCGCATAAATTAGGACGCAAATTCATACACATAGATGTAGGTATCAACAGCATCCAAACTACCCGTGATAGACTGCTGGCATTGGGAGCAAACTTTGAGGTGTTAGAAGTAAAAGACGGCGTGTCGCTCTACCGTAATCCCCAACAAACGATGGATAAACTCAAAAGCCTCATTACAGGATTACGCAATGAAGACGTGCTTGATAGTTTTTGGGAGGGGGCCATCAGCGATAGCAAATACGGTAAAATGCCCGTTTATGTCCCTAACTTACTCGACCACAACAGCAAAGTATTGGATATTCCGTTGATGAATCGTATTCTCAACGAAGCTATGCCCGATTTAGATACCGACATTAAGCGCGTAGTGGTGTATTACGTGGACATTGCCGATTCACAGGAAATTGAAAAATTCATCAAAAACCACAATCCGACCACCATTGAGGTAGAACTTCGAGATTTAAAAGAATTGCTTTCGGAAGTAGTCATTGACGATATAGTCAACTATGAACTGAACGAAACGGATGAGGGGTTTGAAGTGGAAATAACCCAATTTATCAGCGACCGCCTCACGCAAAAGATAAACGAATATAACGAAAAACGTAAATTAGGAAAGTCTCAAAAAGACGTTGTCACGGCATTAGAAGAAGAGGAACCGACAAAGCCTAAAAGCAAATTTAAACCGATTGAAATCAGCGAAAACGGGTTGGAGTTGATTGAGTGGGTAAGTTTAGACTGTACAAATGCAGATGGTGTTTGGAAAAGTGACGCAGAAATCAAGATTGACAAATTGGGCTATATGGTGCGAAATGGGCAGAAAATGAAAGTGCTTTGGGATGCCAAAATTCAAAGTATTGAAAAACCTATACGGCTTAAAATCAGGAATATTGCGGGTGATGAAAGCGTGATTATTTTGTAATAATTGGTATCGCCATTATATTAGGCCATAAGCCTTTGAACAGTCGGCACAAGATACAACCTCGCGCCATCATAAGTTACTCCAAATCTATAGCTACAACAAATCGGCGGCTTTAAGCATTTGCTTCAATTCTTCATCAGAGATAGTAGCCCGCTCGGCTTTGTCATAAATAGAAAGTAATGTTACGCTTTCACTCAACGCCACCACACACGTAATCACCCGTGCGCCCCCACGTTTACCTTTTCCTTTACTTTTGATAGCCATGCGTATTTTGTAGCAATCGCGTCCGATGGGTGTGCCTTGTGCGGGGTTTTCGGAGAGAGAACCCACAAGTTCTACTATTTCTTGAGCAAGTGAACGGTACTTTTTAATAAGGCGTTTGGCTTCTTTTTCGAAACTTGGCGCAACGATTACTACACTCATAATAACCCTTCGTCTTTTAATTCGGCCATAAAATCGGCGAAAGGCCTTGTTTTGAGTGTCCCTTTTTTGAGGGCAATGTAATCTTCTTGGATTTGACGTAAGATTTCCTCTTTGGTAGGAGCATCCTCATCAATTATTTGTTCTTCGTATTTGACTTTCAGGCGTTTGGCCAAGCTAACAAAAAGTTCATAATCATTTTTATTTTTTGGCTTGATAATGAGGGTGTTCATATTTTTGCGTGTTTTGACAAAGTTACAACGTTTCTGCTTATTGATAACAGAACAACTCGTTAGAGTAAATATAAAAAAAATCTCAGAACTTAGCCCTACTATGCTTATACAATACTGCTCTGATTTGCATTTGGAAATGAACCATAATGCCGCTTTTTTGGAAGATTCGCCGCTGGAAGTAGTAGGCGAGGTATTGATTTTGGCGGGCGATATTACCAATCTCACGTATTACAACAGCCGTAAACTCGAAAAAGATTTTCTTAGGAAACTTTCCAAACAGTTTAAACAGGTATTTTGGATTTGTGGTAACCATGAGTTGTACCGCAGTTGGGATGCTTCGCAGTTAGATAAGCCATTGATTATCAATGTTCATAAAAATGTGCAGTTACTTAACAATGTCAGCGTAATCTACGGAGGTGTGCGATTTGTGTTCAGTACTTTATGGTCATACATTGGTGAAATAGAGGGGATGTATATTCAGCAAAATATGTCGGATTTTGACCTGATTCGTTACCGTGGTCGTACCCTTACCACGGGGATTTATACCAACAAACTCCACCAACCTTGCCTTGATTTTTTGATAAACGAACTCCAAAAACCTACTGATTTGCCTACGGTGGTGGTGACCCATCATTTACCTTCTTTGAGATGTGTCCACCCCAAACATCAAGGTAGCCTACTCAATCAAGGTTTTGCAACCCATCTCGACGCATTGATTTTGGATACGCAGCCCGATTATTGGATGTATGGTCATAGCCATGCCAATATGCCTATTATTGAAGTAGGGCAAACAAGAC
Organism: Runella sp.; assembly: GCA_039810845.1. GTDB lineage: Bacteria > Bacteroidota > Bacteroidia > Cytophagales > Spirosomataceae > Runella. The sequence continues at coordinate 5,812 of JBDHXS010000029.1, forward strand.
TAATTACCAATCAATTAGGCTATTATGCTTATGGAGAAAATAAGGGATTTAGTTGGGAAAAGCACATCGAAATTTAACAGATAAGACACTGTTTGTAAGACGAATCCTAAGAAATGGGATGATATCAACTCTATTCAATGTGCTATTCCAAAAGTGGTACACAGACTTTGAAAGATTTATCGGTTTCGGTTACCTGAACAGGCGTAGGTGAGAGATAACTGTATAGGGCTTTGAAGTCGTTGAGTCCTTTTTTGTTGGAGGTAGTGACGGTGCCTCGTTTCTGAAGATTGTTTTCAACGACCAAATACCCGTCTTCTTCCCGAATCGAAACCCGTAGAGGCGATTCCACATCGGTTATATTGTGCTTGATGGCGTTCTCAATGAGGTTTTGAATCGTAACAGGGACAATTTTTTTATCGTACAACTCTGTTGGGATCACCATATCAATGGATAAGCCTTGTCCATAGCGCATTTGCAGAAGCCCTATAAAATCTTGAGCAAAGTGTATCTCTTGTTCTAACTTTACGACCTCTTGGTGGTCGTTTTCTATCAGATACCGATACACTTTTGTGAGTTGACGTAGGTATTTGGACGCCATTTTGTGGTCTTTGTAGATGAGGCTGTCTAAAACAGCCAAGCTGTTGAATAAAAAATGGGGATTGAGTTGATTGACAAGGTTTTGATAACGCCCCAAGAGTTTTTCGCGCTCCAGTAAAATAGTTTTTCGTTCGGTTTCGATTTGTTGTTGTTGGGCAATTTCAAATTTTTGCTGAAAGTCTATTTTCTCTTTCAATTCCTGATTGAGTTGATTTTGCAGGATGCGTTGTTCTTCTGATAGTTTGAGTTCGATACCGTGCTGTTGACGAATAAGTCTTACGCGCCATTGATACAGCAGCGTACCGATACCTACTGCTAATAGAAATAACAACCCTCTAAACCACCACGTTTGCCAAAATGGAGGGTGGATGATGATTGTCAGTTTTGTGGCTTTTGGATTCCAAATACCGTTATTATTGGCGGCTTTGACATGCAAAATATACTCACCCGGCGGCAGGTTGAGATAATTGAGCAATGGATTGTGAGTAGGAGAACTCCACTTTTTTTCGGCGTTTTCTAACCAAAAAGTATATAGGTTTTTTTCAGGATGGTCGTAGTTGAGAGCCGCAACTTCTATGCTTAAGTCGTTTTCGTCATAATCCAATACGATTGTTTTAGGGTTGGCTATCAACGGAGTAGGAAGCATTTCTTTGCCGTACACATTCACTGATGTAATCACCACTGCAGGGATGAAAGTATTGAGTTTTAGATTATTGGGATTGAGCTTTACTAACCCTCGTGTCCCTCCGAATAGTAAGTTGCCGTCGTGGTCTCGGGCAACGGATTCAATGTTGATATTGAACACTTTGAGATTGTCGGTACTACCGAAACTCTCAAATTTACGGTTCACTTCGTCATACCGACACAGGCCATTGGACGTCCCAATCCAGAGGTATTTTCCATGCTTAATGAGTGCCGAAATATTATTATTGGGCAGGCCATCTTGAATTGTGTAAGTTGTAAAGCGTTGGGTCTGAACATCCAAACAACCCAGTCCATTGTCCGTTCCCATCCAGATATTACCCTTACTATCCTCTACAAACGACATTACGTCATTTTCGGTTAGACTGTGAGGGTCGTTTTCTTGATGGCGATAGCGTTTGAAGGTAGAAAGATCTGGACTGAGGCACAATACTTCGTCCAGCCCAGAGCCAATCCAAAGATTTTGGTGACTATCTATATATAGTGAATGGTAACGATTTATAGGTAAACGACGTATCTTGTCGTCATTAAAGCGATTGGCAAAAGTCTGTGTAGTTGGGTCGTAGAGGTTTAGTCCTTCGTCGGTACCTATAAAAATTTGCCCATCGGCACGCTCTGCTATATCGAAAATATTTCTTCCTACCACAAAATTGCGTTGTGGCAAAGAGTCAGGCGGCGAAGGGTTTTGGTCATTGGGGAAGTTGTTGAAACGGGCAAAATCCCCTGTTTTAACATTGAGTTCGTAAAAATGAGCATTTGTTCCCACCCATACTCGTCCCTGTTGATTTACATGTACGCAATTGATGTCGTTTTCCAATAAACCATTATTTTTTGGGAAGTCCTTATAGTAGCGGTAGTGCTTATATTGTTTAGCAGTGGTATTTGCCCAAATAAGGCCGTCATCAGAAGCTATCCACAAATGATTGAGGTTGTCTACGAAGAGTTTATTAACCATCATTCCATTGGCAGATTGTGGTTTATATCCTATGTCTTCAAGTGGATAATTGAAACTTTGTAACGACGGATTAAAACGACTTATCCCATCTCGAATTGAGCAGAACCAAATCAATCCTGATTGATCTTGGAAAATTCCTTTGATTAAATTAGAACACAAGCTGGAAGGGTTCAATATGTCGTGCCGGTAAACGCTGATTTGCTCTTTGGCTTCATTATACGAAAAAACACCACCTCCGTAAGTGCCGCCCCAAAAGGTACCTTCATGCGTACAGATAATTACTTTAAGGGTATGATTTCCATTCAATTCCAAAGGGATTTTACGGAAATGCTTTGTTTTTGGATCAAACAAAGATAAAGTACTATTGTAACTCCCAACGGCTATGTGTCCTGTCATTGGATTTTTAGCGATAGCGACAGCAGCGTTATTAGGAATACTTCCCGGCTTGTCACTTTTTTGAAATAGTTCCAAAGCTTTAGTAGCCATATCATAACAATAGAGCCCCGTCTCTGTCCCAATCCACACGTATTTATCGTCTGCCAGAATAGTATGAATATAGTAAACAGCTTTTCCTAAGGAGGCGTTAACCGGTAAGGGCTGTATTTCTTTCGTTTGAGGATTAACCACAAAAACACCTTTGGCTGTACCAAGCCAAAGGTATCCCAAAGCATCTTCAGTAATTGAACGGATATCGTTGCTAAATTCGTCCCATTTCGTAAAGTAAAATCGCTCAAACTGTCCAGTCTCAAAATCGAAACGATTGAGACCTAATGCCGTACCTACCCAAATAGTTCCGTTTCGGGAGGTAAATAGAGTTCGGATATAGTTACTTGATAGGGAAGAAGGGTTCGTTTGGTCATGGGCGAAAATTTTAAGCCGATAACCGTCATATCGTACTAAACCGGAGAATGTACCTATCCAGATGAAGCCAAGTTTATCTTGCACAGCAGCCGATGCATAAGGATTCGGAAGACCTTGTTCGGTACTTAACTGCTGAAAAACAGCGGTTGAAGATTGTCCATAGGTAAAAGAAGCCTCTATAACAGTAAGTAGGCTAAAAAGAAATACCCCAACAACCCATCGGATGGATAAACGAGAAAACACAGTAGGGAATTAGGACGATGAATGAGTTGTGTAAAAATGCAAAAAATAGTTGAATTCTTTGATAGATTCAGATTTATCACCCATTCAGCTGTTTTACTCCCAGATATAACGGATAACTCAAGATAAGGAATCCAACGGCATAGATACTACTACCAGGATCTTGAAAACCTGCCCCAATCAAAAAGGCCAAAGACGCAATTAACACAATCCAGGGAATGAAAGGATAGCCTGGTACTTTCCAAGGCCGAGGAATGTCTGGCTCGGTTTTGCGGAGATATAACAGGGAGGCAAAGCCCGAAGTATAGCCAATCACGAAGAAAAACGTAGCAATGTCGGAAAGTTTGCCGCTTGCTTCTTTACCGCTTAGGATAAATATAACAGCCATGGCTACCGAAAGCGGCATGGCAATGCTGGGCGTTCCGCCTGCATTGACGCGGGTAGCCTGTTTAAAAAATAACCCATCGCGGCTCATGGAATAGAGCACTCGCGGATTGAACATCACTTGCGCGTTTACGATACCCAGAATAGAAATCATCAGAAAGAAGGTGACAATCTTGCCCGATTGTTCTCCAAAAATCAAGGTAATGGCATCTGCCGCCGCGAGTTTGGATTGCTGTAATACGGGCATGGGCAAAATGTACAGAATGGCGACGTTCACTAAAAGATAAATCGCCACAATCAAGGCTAATCCACCCAACATGGATTTAGGAAGATTACGAGAAGGGTCAGCATCTTCTTCTGCAAAATAGGCCGCTGTATGCCAGCCGTCATACGTGTAAAAAATGGCCTGTAACGCAAAAATCAATGCCCCAATTAGGGAGCCTTTTTGGACTGCCTGCGTGGTAGTTTCCACTACCTGCGTGGGCGTGACCGCGTCTCCATATACAAAACAGATAATGACAAATCCAAAAAGTCCAACGCCTTTGGCTACGCTCATGATTTCTTGGGCACGGCTCGCTGTGCGCAGGCCAATCCAATGCAATAACCCCAGTCCCAACAAAATAGCGACTGACATATACGTTTCATAACCTGCTGTTTTGGGTAACAATAAGGCGATGTATTCGCTCATCGTAAAAGCGCCGAAAGCGGTAGCTGAGGAAGTGCCTAACCAACTGTTAAATCCGACCACAAACCCAGCATAGCCACCAAAAGCCCGTTTTGCATACACATACCATGCACCGGCTTTGGGAAAAGTAACACCCAGTTCAATGGTACAAAGTACCCCCAGAAAAGCATAGATACTTACCAACACCCACACTCCCATGATGAGCCACGGGTCGCCGAGGGCATTGGCAATGGGACCAGGTTTGCGGAGAATACCTGTGCCGATGGTGCCGCCGATGGTAACGGCAATTCCAAAGCCTACGCCAAGAATTTTGAGAAGTTGATTGTTTTTAGGTTGTGGGTTTAGGGTTGGCATACAAGTTAGGTTTAGAAAACAAGATTAGGCGGCAGTTGCTAAATTGGCAAAAAAAAGCCAATCTGCCTAATTCTTGAATCTCTTAAAAACCGATGCTCTTTATGCTAAACCATGTTCCATCGCAAATTTCACCAAATCTGCGGGTTTGTTAATGCCCAATTTGAGATTGATATTGTTGCGGTGGGTTTTGACAGTAGCTACGCTCAAAAATAGCTTTTCGGCGATTTCTTCGTTGGTATAACTTTTTCCTACTAAGCCAATAATCTCTATTTCGCGCTTTGTGAGCTGAAACTGCTTCATAAAATTATCGTCAGCGTGCATATTGGCAGTAGTACTTTTGGTCAATTTGGGGTCGTAGTATTTTTTGCCCTCAATTACTGCTTCGATAGCGTTCAAGACTTCATCAACCCCCGAGTTTTTGAGAATATAGCCTTGCACGCCCATTTTCTGACAATCTTCCACAAACTTACGGTCGCTGTACATGGTCAAGATGATGATTTTGACTTTTGCGTAATCCTTGATAATCTGCGCCGCTACGTCCAAACCATTGAGATGGGGCATGTTAATATCGAGCAAAATTACATCAGGGATAAGCCTATGCACTGCGTCAAAGACATCTTTTCCCGTAAAAACTTGCCCTACAATTTGTAGATTCGACTCCACAGATAGCATCATTTTCATGCCATCGTTGAAAAGTTGGTGGTCGTCGGCGATAAGAATTTTTGTTAGTGTTTCCATAACTTGATTGGCCGTTTGGGACTATTGGTAAGGGATTTCTACAATGGCAGTCACACCCGATGGGCTTACATCTACATCAAGGTGTCCGTTGATAAAAGCTACTTTTGAGGCAAGATTATTGTAAGCAGGGGGCTGGGGGCCATTGTCTTCTGAAATAATTTGTAAACTTTCAGCCCCATATACCAATTGAAAAGTGACTTCGGTAGCCCCTGAATTTTTTAGAATATCGTTGATAAGTTCAGCGGCAATCCTAAAGATTTGGACTTCGGTAGTGGCACTAAACCGTTTTTCTTGCCCTACAACCATATACTGAAAGTCAATATCAGTTGTAGCGGTCACTTTATCAATCGTTTCAGCTAACGACTTCGCCAAACCTAACTGAGCAAAGTTTTTAGGCATCAAATTGTGCGATACTGTGCGCAGATTTTCGACCGCGCGGTCGAGAAGTTTACGGGCTTCTAACAAGATAGGGAAGCGTTCTTTGATTTCGGGTTTACGGACAGCACTTGAAAGATAGCCAATAGCGGTCGAAAGCATGGCTCCTACATCGTCGTAGAGATCTTCGGCAATGCGATTGCGCTCTATTTCAAGAGCTTCGATGATTTTTTGTGACTGTGCTTGCTCATTTTCATGCAAGGCGGTTAGCAAGATTTCGTTTTGCATCTGATAATTTTTAAACCAGAAAAACAAAATACCCGAGGACAAGAAAATCAAGTCGAATAGAAAATTGACAACAATGATGTAGTAGCTGTCAATATCAAACAAAGGCCGCTTGCCTTCTACAAACGCTAAGTTGATTAGGAATACAAATAAGTAACCTATGAGTTGGATGCAGAGTGTAAAGGTATAAAAAAGCACTACCTTTTCGCGTTGACGAATTCGTTCAAAGATACTCCAAAAAGACAAAAGTACGCTGATAATCAAAGAAATAAGCAGAGAGTTGAATGTCCAGCGGAAATGCGTTGTTGGGAACACATCGTAATAGCGTAGTATAATATTGACTCCTATACAAACCACCATAGCTGCTTTATACCATTGCACTACCTTAAAAATACGGCTGTTAGAAGCATTTTGCCCAATAAACGCCTGCATAAAGTGAAGCTGAGTAATCATAATGAACCAACCAGAAATCAATTGTGGGTCAAACCAATTGAAGGAGGGGGTGTTGTTCCAAAAATACTGAAACCCTAAGCCTGATTGTCCCAAAATATGAAATATAATGGCCGAAATAAAACAAATAAACCAAAAATAGATATTTCGCCGTGTTGCAATCCAACCTATCAAATTGATGATAATAATCAAGAGGGTAATACCTGCTAAAAGCCCCCAAAAAAGATAAATGCTACGGTCTTTGGCTTCAAATTCTCCAGCGTTCCAAAGTTTTATTCGTAATCCTAAAACTTCGTGGCGTTTTTCTGCCATCACAAAAATATCAGTGTTTTTGTTAGGGTGGAGCGTTAGAGGGAAAATCCAATTTTGATTAGGAAATCTTCTTGACTCAAAAGAGGATAAGTCGCCTGTAATCACTTGGTTAAGGATACTATCGCCTTGCGTTTCGTAAAACCATAATTGATTGATACGAGGGTTGTCAATTTCGACGACTATTTTCTGTAGCACATCGGAAGATAAACGAAAGTGCAGCCAATGACGAGAGGCCGAATAGCCACTATTAAACAAACGTTGAGGGAGAGAAGTAAACTTTTGCTGGTGGTAAAGCGCTATTACCTGCGGAAGTTTTAATTGACAGCTACTATCTTCATACGTTTCTAAAAAGCCGTCCAAAGAGAGCGGTTGTCCTGCTTGTACTTGATAGGTTTTTTGGGCAACAACCTGGATTGTACCACATAGCAGCAAAAATATGTAAATAGCGTTTCTCAATGGGAGTGATTGATTTCGACAAAAGTACGGCTACCTACCATTTAGTAAAATACTAACTTGTTTGTATTTTTAGAGTGATTAATGTCCCCTTACTATTGGAATCCAAAACCACCTCGGCACCAATTTCATGTGCTCTGGCATATAGGTTTTTAAATCCTATACCGCCCCCACCTTCTTTAATTTTAATCGTATCAATCCCTTTTCCATTGTCTTCTACGCGTAAAATTAGGTAGTTTGACTGTTGTTCGAGACATATTTGGGCCTGCGTTGCTTGAGCGTGTTTTAGAATATTATTGATCAATTCAGTACTGATGCGGTACAACTGAATTTCGTCCTTGATGGGCAGTTTATGAAGTGTACCAATTTGTGTAAACCTAAATGTTACTTTTTGACTCTGGTTCAATTGTGCCGTAAGTTCCATAAGGGATTGAACCAGACCTTTTTCAATAAATTCGATAGGTAATTTATTCTCCGTAATTCGGCTTAAGTCTCCCTTGGCATTCGCAATAAGGTGCAAGGCATCCATTAAAATGGAGGAGGATTTTGTGTCTGTTAGTGCATTTTGCGAGGCAGTAAGTCGTTGATCCACTTCGTTCAAAAGTATTTGATTGACTTGTTGGCGTTCTGATTCCAAAACTTCAATAATTTTTTGATTCGTCGCTTGTTGGGTTTGGATTAAGTCAAGTTGGAGTTGCTGGTGATCGGTTCGTGACTTGCGGTAACGATAAGCCAATAAGTAAGCAAACAGCACGACATCTATGAAAAAGATAAAAAATAGGATTAAATAGCTATCTATGAAAAAAATCCCATTTACTTTATGTCGTAACAAGTTTTGGATAATGATTAAAATCTGCCCTGTTATTTGCAACCCCAGCCCCGCCCCATACATTCGTTTTAATGAATCGTTTGAATGTAATTGACTGATTGCCACCCATATAAAAAAAAGCATGGTAGTAGTAGAAATAATAGCATGGATTATAGAAATCAAGAGAGGTGCTGCTGTAAATTGATACACAACACCTGAAATTTGAAAAAATACTAGGGCCGCCAAACAATACAAAAAAGTATATTTGAATGCTTGTGATAGCTTGTAGCTATGTGGGTAATTTTTTTTCAATCCTAAAAACTCCTGTTGAAACTGAAGTTGGGCAGGTACATAAAGCCATAGTGCTTGAATGACTGCGTCGGGATAATTGAGTGCGGGTAAGTGAGGCCAGATATACTGAAATCCCAAGCCCGAGTCGGCAAGTTGACGTAGGGTAAGCCCAGCAATATAGGCACTGTACCATAGATAAACCGTGTCTTTTGTGGTGTTCCAAAAGATGAGGTTTAAGATGATAATAAATAATACTACCCCGATAAAAATTCCCCAAAGTAGGTACTCACGTTGATCTCTGTCCTCAAAATCGTTGGTTTGCCAAAGCGTAATTTCAGTGGCTAGGTTTTCATATCGTTTATCGAGGCGAAGGTAATAGTCTGCTTCGTCGTAAGCCTCCAAAGAAATAGGATATACAAAAGTACGCGAAGGTGTGGGGCGTTGTGAAAATGGTAGCCAATCCCCCGATTTTCCCAAAGAGTTTACTTTCCCCTCGTGAACTTCAAAAAGCTCAATGTGATTGATGAGATGGTTTTTGATTTCCAGCGATAACTCCTGAGGAATACTTTGGGTTTCCACGCGGAATTTAAACCAATGAATAGACTCGGTATAGCCAAAATTGTGCCGTTGCTGTTGTGTGATTTTGAAATTATTAGCTCGCATTACCTGCTGCAAGGGCGCGTTGGCCGTGGAGTCTTCCCAATGAAACAGTAAAAGTGGCTGTCCTTTGATGGTTTTAGTAGAATTCAGGTGGTACCAAGCCATACCCCAAATGATTAATATGACCAGAACCAATAAACCAATCAAATTGCGAATCATAATGCTGGTTGAGATAAAAAGGGAATCGTCAATATCACTGAAGTGCCATGTTCGCTGGTGTCAATAGCCAATTCCGCGTTTAAATATTCTGCTTTGGTACGTATATTTCGTAGCCCGACTCCTTCTCCTTGGTTGGCGTTAAACCCTGTGCCATTATCTTCTACGATGAGATTCAAAAAGGTATCATGATACGCCAATTGCACCATGGCTTCCGTGGCTTGGGCGTGCTTTTGTACATTTCTTACCAACTCATTGACCATCCTGAAAATCAAAGTTTCGGTTTCGGGGGTTAATTTCTGGATTTGGCCAATACACATAAACTGTATGTAAAGCTTATCAGTAGATATTTTAAGGACAGTTTCCTCGATAGCTTTTGCCAGGCCGATTTTATCAAAATGCTTGGGCATGAGCTGGTGCGAAATCATTCGCAATTCTTCAGCGGCTTCGTCGAGTAATAGCTGGGCTTGGAGTAGCTTCGTTGTTGTTTCTTTTCGATTGAGTACTGATAAATATCCCTTTGCAGTAGAGAGTGTTGCTCCTACATCATCGTGTAGGTCTTGTGCTAAGCGCCGACGTTCGTACTCCAAAGCTTCAATAACGCGCTGCTGCCCTATCTGTTGAGCTTGCAATAAATTGAGTTCAAGCGCTTTGTTTTTAAGTTGAAAAAGATTGTATCTGTGGGCTAAACCATATGAAAAAAATATAGTATCAAACAGTACGGTGATACCAATAATGACATAGGTTTCTATATCAAAAGGTAAAGCCCATCCTTGCGACTGACAAAAGTTAATAGCTGCTACCGCCATATATCCTAAAAACTGAATCACCAGCGCATAGCCGTAGTAACGCACCATTTTCTCTTGCTCGTGCCATCTTTCATACAAACTGATAGCAGTCAGAATCACAATCGCTAACACAAAATAAGAGGTGGCTTTCGATACCACCTTGTACATATAGGCTTCTTTTCCTGCAACATCAAAAAAATGGATGCCGATAGCAATGATAAGTGCTACGGTCAATAGTATTTTGAAGGCGTTGTTCCACCAAAAAATACGGCTATTATGGCGATTTTGATGGATAAAATACTGCATAAAGGTTACTTGGGCAATCATTGCCGCCCAAATGTACAAATACACAGGGTCGTATTGATTGATAATGGGAAAAGTTGGCCAAAGGTATTGAAACCCCAGTCCAGCATCTGAGAAAAGGTGCATGGTCATACAATGCCCATACATACTGTACCAAAAATAAATCCAATCCTTGGTAATGAGCAACATGACCAGATTGATAACCCAGATAATACAAATAGCTCCGATGAATCCACCCCAAACAAAATATTCTTCACGGTCGGTTTGTAAAAAAGCAGGGCGATTCCATAGCCGAATGAAAAACGACAAAATCGCGTTGCGTTGGTCGAGCAGTAAGAAATACTTAGCTTTTTCGCGGGCTTTCAGTCGAATCGGAAATACATAATTGTTGTTTACAAATGGTCTTTGGGTATATTTGAAACGGTCGCCAGATAATCCTAAAGAGCTAATTTGGCCATTGCCTTTTACTTCAAACAACTCTAAATGGTCAATATTAGCATACTCAATTTCAAGCATCAAACTGGCTTCATGGGTTGTTTCCAACTCAAAAAATAACCAATGAAAGGATTTGTTATAACCAAAATCTTGCCGTGTAGTATTGCTAAATGAATCCTTGAATTTTCTCTGTTTTTGGAGTTGAATCGCTTTAACAATATCTATCTGCCCTGTTGAATCTCCCAAATGGTAAAGGTAATCTTTGAGATGAAATTCGTCTGCTTTATTGATACTTAATACATTATAATGTACTTGCCCCCATGCACACGAGCAGGTAGTAAACAGCAAAAAAAAGGACAAAAGGGCTTTCATACGTCGGAGCAGAAGGTCAAAAATAGCGTTTTTTAGTATTCAAAAACTAAAGTTACCCTACAACGCAAGGGATATTTTTACATTAAAACCCACCGAATATAAATCAAACCTATCCGAATTGAGGGTTGAACTACCCAAATATCAATCCCAAAACTTCTGGCTTGTTGGGCATATTAATTTTGAACTGTCAAATCAAACTTAAACATTCAAACAAACAAGTCATGAAAACAAATTTTAAATCAATTTTTGCTTTTTCTTTGGTTTTATTGTCGCTAAATGCATTTACTCAAACAAAAAAGGCAACACCAAAAATACCCGCAAAAACATCTACTACAAAAACTGCATCCGCAAAAACAACCCCGAAAGCTATTGCCCCAAAAACTGACACCAAGTCAGAGACAGCACCACAACCAGAAACCAAAACAAGTCTTATTCCAGCATCTTCGCCATTGAGTCAATTAGGGAAAATTGGGCAAAGAAATAAAACAGAAAAAGGCTCTATCCCAGAGAGTTCGTTTCGTAAAGGTAGTAAATACTTAGGAGGAAATATGAATTTTGGTTCGAGTACTTCTACTTCATTTGCCTTATTTGGTGAGTACGGCATGACCGATTATTTGAGTGTTGGTGGAACTCTTTCTATGGCTACAAGTTCGGTAATGCGTACGATGTATGTAGGTGGGGATGTTACACTACACCTGAGCAATTTGATACATTCTGGTTCCATTGACCCGTTTGTTGGCGTTTCGGGTGGTTACAACTCATTTAAAGACAAAAAAATGGGAGAAGAAAGAGATCGTGCCAAAGACCTAAACAACGGTATGCGCTTAAACGGAAACGCAGGTATCAACTACTACGTAACCCCTCGTACAATTTTCTTTGTGAATGCATCAATTGGCATTGTCAATGGTTCGCCTTTGCAATATGGGGGCGGAGTAAAATTTGGGTTGTAAAATAAAACCAATCCCTAAACAACTTCTAAGTTTGTTTGGGGATTAAAACGTATTTTCAAAATGAAAAGAAGAGCAGAAAAAAGACCAGTGAGGTCGGATAAAAGTGGTTTTGACTGGACAGCCTTGCTTTTTATCGCGTTTGTTATATTATCAATTTTGTATTTCTTCGGATATCTATCTGTCTAATTAGCCATGAGCACAAATGCCACATTTCTAAGCAAAATGTGGCATTTGTGTATTTACACAACCCTACCCTGATTGACGTAAAAATCGGATAGCAAGGCCAAAAACTCTTCTTTGCGGCGACGAGAAACTTCAATCTCGGCATTGTCAATCATCCAAATCTGCCCGCCATCACCTTTTACGTAGCGCTTGATGTGTTCGAGATTGATGATATTGGACTGATGTACTCTGAAAAAGTGGAAGTTGTCTAAAATCTCTTCATACTCTTTCAATAACTTAGAAACCACAATTTTCTGCCCGTTTATTAGATTAAACTTCGTATAAGAACCCAAAGATTCACATTGAATAATATCAGAAAGATTGATAAAATGTACCCCTTCTGCCGACGGCAAAGCAATGCGTTGATGGAGGTTTGGTTTACGGATTTTATCTTCGATGATAGTGGGGTTCGCGAGGTGTTCTTGCAAGATTTCTAACTGTTTTTTATCTACTTCACCCATCATCCCTTTGTATTTTTTTACGGCCTCTTGCAGTTCATCGGGGTCAATGGGTTTGAGCAAGTAGTCAATCGCGCTAAAACGAAAGGCTTTGAGGGCGTATTCCTGGTAAGCCGTTGTGAAAATCACGCCAAAATCGAGTTTGTCAAAACTACTCAATAAGTCAAAACCAGTCTTGCCAGGCATTTGAATATCCAAAAACACAAGGTTGGGTTTTTGAGTGTTGATCAATTCGATACCCAAATCAACGTTTTTGGCTTCGCCACAAATCACTACTTCGGGAGCTACAAATTGCAGCATATTGGTCAATGCTTGGCGGGCATTGGCTTCATCATCAATAATGACCGCTCTGAGGTTTTTCATATTTGGTAAAGTCTATGATTGGTATTTAGCAATAGGTGGTTTAGTTGGCTTCAATCGGAATCTTCATCTCTACTCTTGTGCCGATTGGGTTTTGATTTTCATCCATTAAGTCAATGATTTCCAATTTTGCTTCGCTGTCTTTTTGTCGTAGCGAATCAAAAATCCCCTTGGTCATTTCTTGCCCACGCGAAATATGCCCTTCGGTGCGTGGTTGGCTGTTTTTACGCCCTACGCCATTGTCTTCAATACTACAAAAAATGTAATTTTCTTTTCTGAAAGCCTTTATAGTGAGCTGTTTACTTCCTTCTTTGGGCATGAGGCCATGCCAAATGGAGTTTTCAACAAAGGGTTGTAGTAGCATAGGTGGTAGTGGGGTTTCGAGCAAAATTTCGTCGTTTTCAATGTCAAATTCATAATGAAACTCGTGGTTGAATCTGAATGATTCGATTTCTACGTACATCTTCAAGGTTTCAATGATTTGCTCCAATCGGAGGTATTGGTGATTGGAATTTTCCATGATTCTACGCACCAATTTCGAGAATTTCGACAGGTATTTTGCCCCTTCTATGCCACGGTTTGTTAAGATATAGTTCTGAACCGAATTGAGCGAATTGAACAAAAAATGCGGATTCATTTGAGACTGAATGGCTTTGAGCTTCAATTCGGACATCTGTAAGGCAATTTGGTTACGTTGTTCGATTTGTTGTTCGCGGTTTTTCAAAAACCAAAACAGCGCCACAATCGCCAATATCGCCATCAAAGTTCTGGCCCACCAAGTTTGGAGCCAATGAGGTTCGATTTCAAAACTGTATGAGGTTGGTTCGCTCCAAAAACCATCGCTGTTCATGGCTTTTACCCTAAAAGTGTAGTGGCCAGCATGGAGTTGAGTATAGCTGATGTTGTTTTGTTTGGTAAGTGGCGACCAACTTTCATCAAAACCATCTAACTTATAAGAATAAATGACGTTTTCGGGATTTGAGAAGTTGATACCCCCAAAATAAAACGTCAAGAAATTTTGCGAACTGCTTAGGGTTAGGTTTTGTGGAATCTGCGTAAAAGGCGTAAGGTTTTGCCAATTTACGTCTTTCTGAAATAGTTGAAGCCTCGTGATATGGATTTTGGGAGGAATAGCAATCTGATAAATTTCATTGATGTTGAATTTCATTACACCATTTGAAGAACCCGCCCAAATATTGCCTTCTTTGTCTTTGATGAGTGGGCACATTCGCCAGGGGTCGTTGATGATACCATCATTGAGGTCAAAAACCTTGGTTTGGTATTTTTGATTGACTTTGGGTTTTTCTAAATTGATTCGTTGAATACCACTAAACGTACTGACCCAAAGCCAACCCGTATTATCGAATTGTAGGTCGAAGATACTTTCGTTGATAAGCCCTTCCGAAATATTGATTTTTTCTAAAAGAACTGGTGAGTCTTTGATTTGTATTTTTCGGATGCCACGCCCTACTGTTCCTAAGAGTAAATTCCCTTTTTTATCTTTCTCAATCGCTATAATCAACACATTTTCTGTGTTGGTTTTGGTCGAAAAATCGTGAAATTGTTTTCCGTCGTACATCCATAGCCCCTTTCCTCCCAACCATAGCCGATTTTTGTGGTCTAAGTAGAGTGCATTGATGTCGTCGCCTGCAAATGGTATTTTTCTGACACTGTCGCCCTTTATTTCAAACAAAAAGCTCCTTCCTCCAATCCAAATAATACCGTTTTTGGGGTCCTCGATGATGGTTGCGAGTTGTATTTTTTCTTTTACGAAATCAGACTTTATCGTACCGTTTGGTGCAATTCTACTAATGATATGGTTGTATTCCGAAATCCAAAAATTATTTTTTGAGTCTTGAAAAACAAAGTTTGTTTCGGCACCGCTAAACAGGCCAAGTTGCTGAAAAACTTGCTTGAATTGGTTGTTTTCATGCTTTAAAACTTTTCCCTCAAAACCCATAAAATACAAGTTTTGCTCATTGTCTCGGGTAATGTTGTATGTAGTCTTAATCCCAAAACCATTCTCTTGGTTGAAAACATCCACAAAGTTTTTGCGCATTCGGAGCAGCCCATCGGGGGTGGATAACCACAGGTTGGTTTCGGAGTCAAAAAAGCAATCTAAGACAATC
>JBDHXS010000030.1:0-21104 GCA_039810845.1 Runella sp.
AGTGTTGTTAGAATGGTTTCCAGAGTTCGGCCTTTGTCATGATTTCTTAATCCTTTTACATTTTCCAGAAAAAATGCTTTGGGTTGCTTACGTCTGATGATTTCAGCTACGTCAAAAAAAGCGTTCCCCGCGTATCTTCAAACCCTCCACGACGCCCTGCAATAGAAAATGCCTGACATGGAAATCCGCCGCATAATACATCAAAACCATCGGGAATATGCTGTTTGGTTTCTTCTTGTGTAATGTCCCCAAAAGGAAGTTCTCCAAAATTGGCTTTGTATGTTTTTTGCGCCTGCTCGTCCCACTCGCTACTAAAAACACATTCTCCACCCAAACTTTGAAGAGCGATTCTGAACCCCCCAATACCCGCAAAAAGGTCAATAAATGTAAATTTGGGATTATTTATCGAAGGAAAAGGTATATTTTCTACGTTAGAAATTTGATGGTTGATTTTTTCTTGTAACTCCATTGAATCATTGCTTTAAAAAGCAAATATCTGCCTTTTTATCAATTTTTTATGTTAAAATAGGCCTAACCACTTTTCCATGGACATCAGTCAGGCGATAGCGGCGACCTTGAAATTTGAAGGTAAGTTGTTCGTGGTCAATGCCGAGCAGGTGCATGACCGTAGCCTGAAAATCATGAACATGAACAGGGTCACGAACAATATTATAGCTAAAATCATCAGTTTCTCCGTGGATATACCCTTTCTTTACGCCAGCACCAGCCATCCAAATTGTAAAACTGCGCGGGTGATGATCGCGTCCGTAGTTCTCTTTAGTCAATTTTCCCTGAGAATAAGAGCCTCTGCCAAATTCGCCTCCCCAAACAACGAGGGTATCATCCAACAAACCTCTTTGTTTCAAGTCTAATAATAACGCCGCCGAAGGTTGGTCAACAGATTTGGCCATGATTTTAATGTCGTTGGGTAAATTTCCATGTTGATCCCATCCCTGATGATACAATTGAATGAACTTCACTCCTTTTTCAGCTAATTTTCTTGCTAACAAACAATTAGCGGCATAAGTCCCTGCTTTTTTGGCTTCGGGGCCATACATATCAAAAATATAATCTGGTTCTTTGGATATATCCAACGTTTCGGGGACGGCCGTTTGCATCCGATACGCCATTTCATACTGCGCCATGCGGCTGTTTATTTCTGGGTCAAGTACCTGTTTGTATTGGTCTTGGTGCATTTTTGCCAAGTAATCCAACATTCGCCGGCGGCTGGTACGGTCAATTCCTGGGGGATTGTTAAGATAAAATACGGGGTCGGGGCCCGACCGAAAAACCACTCCCTGATGTACTGATGGCAAAAAGCCATTTGACCACAATTTGGCATAAAGCGGTTGGTCACCGCCTTTCCCTTTGGAAAGGAGTACCACAAAAGCAGGAAGGTTTTGATTGTCAGAGCCTAAACCATAGCTTACCCAAGAGCCAAAAGAAGGTCTTCCACCTTGCTGACTACCTGTTTGAAAAAATGTAATAGCAGGGTCGTGATTGATGGCTTCGGTGTGCATGGAGCGGATAAAGGTGGCCTCGTCGGTAATTTTAGAAATATAAGGAAGGATTTCACTCACCCACATCCTGCTTTGGCCGTATTGAGCGAATTTAAAGGCGGAAGCAGCTAAAGGAAAACTGCTTTGCCCAGCAGTCATTCCAGTCAGACGTTGGCCTTTACGAACTGATTCGGGCAGTTCTTTGCCCCACATTTGTTCCAACTTAGGCTTATAATCGAACAATTCCAACTGGGAAGGAGCTCCGCTTTGGTGAAGATAAATCACTCGTTTTACTTTGGGAGTAAAATGCGGTTTACCTACTATACCGTCTGTATTGGTAGCTTGAGCGGAGTTATTGCCCAGCAACGACGAAAACGCTGCCATTCCCAGCCCCATGCTGGCTTGTGATAAAAAATTCCGCCGACTCAATTGGTCGTGGGTATGTTGTTCCAGTTCTTCTAATGCGTTTTTCATCTCTTTATCACAAACTCATCAAAATTCATAATCGTACTTGCCACTATCGTCATCGCCGCTAATTCATTTTTATTCAATGATTTATCTATGGGATATTCTCCTACTTTCAGCAACTCATCAGCTCGTTTGGAATTCTTTAAAAAATCCTGATATTCTTCCTGATACAACTGCGTCATGGCTTCCAACTCGCTTTGTCGAGGCGGGCGAGAGGTGAGGGAGGTGAAAATATAATTAAGGGAATTTCGAGGATCAAATGCAGATTGTCGAATGGGATTTTTTAGTTCGACATTTTGCATTCTGCCTTCGAAACTCCTTTGCGCCAAAACTCGGGCGGCTTCTACAAATTGCGGATCATTGAGGGTAACAAGCGCTTGGAGCGGGGTGCTGGTTTTTTGACGTCGTACACTGCAAAAATGCCGCTCGGAAGCGTCAAAATTAAGCATCATTGGTGGTGGAGAACTGCGCTTCCAAATGGTGTACATACTTCTTCGGTAGAGCGTATCGCCATGATTTTGAACGTATTGAACGGCATTTCGTGTAGCCAATGTTTCCCAAATACCATCGGGTTGATAAGGCCTCACACTTGGCCCACCAATGCGAGCATTGAACAAACCACTCGCTACTAAGGCTGCATCACGTACTTGTTCGGCAGAGATACGGTAGCTTGGACCGCGTGCATAGAGCAAATTGTTTGGGTCTAATTCACGAAGCTTTTCATCAAAAATCGATGATTGCCGATATGTAGCCGACATCACAATGTATTTCTGCAGGGCTTTGTAGTTCCAGCTTGATTCTCTGAATTTGACCGCTAAGTAATCCAGTAATTCCAGATGAGTTGGCAAATCCCCCTGGTTCCCAAAGTCTTCTGCCGATACTACTAGGCCTTTTCCGAAGTAACGCTGCCACATTCTGTTGACCATGACGCGTGCAAAAAGTGGATTTTCTTCGTGAATCAGCCATTGTGCCAAACCGAGGCGATTGCGCGGCAAATCTTTTGGAATCTTGAAGAATTGGTCAGGGGTATCAGCCGATACTTCTTCGTCCTGAGCATCGTAAGCACCGCGTTTGAGAATGTAAGCCTTTCGCGGGTACTTGCGTTCTCGCATGATCATTACGTCAATTTCTTTGTTCAGAATATCAGTTTCTTCTTTGATTAGCTGTTTGCGCTCAGCCAGTAGCTTTTGATTTTCAGAATCTATATTCGTTACAAAATACTCAAAAAGGCTTTCATTTTGGAAATCGGTACGGTTTTCAGCAGGAGTTCTGAGAGCGGTTTTTATAAAATCTTTTTGGCCAATCACACTGTGAATTTCCAGTGGAGTCAGCTCCCTCGCAAAGACTTTCAATTCATCTACGGCATAGCCTTTGTAATTATAGTCGTGCCGTTGGCCAATCGAAAAGTTAGGCGCACCTGCTCCCCAATTGGTATGATTTTTACCCCAAAGAATACTTTCGCGCAGTCCATCTGACATGACTCTACCCGTAGCCCGTCGTCCATTGATGTAAACTTTAAGGCCGTTGGCTTTGCTTGAACCGTCGTAAGTCATGGTAATATGCGCCCAACGGTTGGGTTTGAGTACATAATCTGTTTCAAAATCAATGGCATTGTCGGGCCAAACGTTGCTTATTCTAAAAGCTAAATGTCCGTCTTCCAATCGTTCACATTCGTAGCCTCTGAACCCATTGAAAGGCCCCAGATTTCGGTTAAAAAGTGGCCCTTTAAATTTCGGATCAATAACTCCTACCCACAAACTCACAGTAAAAGGCTGGTTTCTCTCAAAAAAGCCTGAGATAGTAGGTACTTCTTTGTATTGTCCCCAACCATTAATACCTCGCATTTGCATAAAACTTTCTCCAATGAGCCGCACTCCTTTTCCGCGAGGGCCTTTGACTCTGATAGGAAGAAAATCCAAATCACCATTGGTTTCTAAGTGAAGCGTATCATTAGCTAAGTTCTTGAAAATTGGTCGTCTTTTGTCTTTTTTCTCCCCTGCCATACGGATGTCCATAGAGTCAAAAGGAACGTCAATAACTAAGGCAGATTGAGGTGAAATAACAGGAGCTTTATCAGCCTTGGCTACCCATTGTTCAAATCGTTGACGTATTGCGGTGGCTTCTTTTTTCTGATTTGAACTAATTTCTGACAGTTTTTCTTTGATGAATCGCAGTTGTTTGTCAGCTTCGGGTTTAGGAAGCGTAATTGTCGGGCTGGGTTCTCCGTTGTAAGGGATTTGACCGTATTCGTTGTTATTGTTAAAAAAAGCATACAGCGAATAATAATCTTTCTGACTGATGGGGTCATATTTATGGTCGTGGCATCGCGCACATTCCACGGTCAATCCCATAAATGCTTTTCCAAAGGTATTAGTGCGATCAGCAATGTACTCTACAAAATATTCTTGGGGAACAATTCCTCCCTCTTGACTTTGTTGGTGATTTCGATTGAAAGCCGTGGCTATCAGGTGTTCACGCTGTGGATTGGGCAACAGATCGCCCGCTAATTGCCAAGTGACAAAGCGATCAAATGCCAAATTTCGATTAAAAGATTTAATGACCCAATCGCGATAAGGCCACATGGTACGCAGTCCATCATCTTGATAACCATGTGTATCGGCATAACGAGCCACATCTAACCAATCTACTGCATGATGTTCCCCAAAATGAGGACTTTGAAGCAATTGATTGACTACTTTTTCGTAAGCATTGCGAGAATTGTCTCTCAAAAAAGCTTCTACCTGTTCAGCTGTTGGGGGAAGTCCAATCAAATCCAGATAGACACGTCGCAAAAGCGTCGTTTTTTGTGCTTCAGATTGCGGTATAAGGTTTTTATCCTCTAATTTTCTTAGAATAAATCGGTCAATATCATTCTTAATCCATGCTGTATTTTTTACCTCTGGAATGGCTGGTTTTGCTGGAGCCACAAACGACCAGTGAGGTTTGTATTCAGCCCCTTGTTCAATCCATTTGATGAGCGTTGCTTTTTCTTCAGCTGATAGTGTCAGGTGAGTTGAAGGCTCAGGCATGACATACTCAGGGTCTTCCGATAAAATGCGATGAACGAGGTCGCTTTGAGCAGAATTGCCTTTTACAATCGCTTTTAGGCCACTTTTGCATTCTTTATCGTAAGCTGCATCGGCTATATCCAAGCGCAAATCGGCTTTTTGCTTGTTCTTATCAGGCCCATGGCAGGCAAAACACCTATCTGATAAAATTGGCTTTACATGAAGATTATAATCTAACTTTTCGGGTAAAGTAGTCATTGCTTTTTGTACATCCTGTGGCAAATCAATACTACCCCCACAGGCGTTCAGCATTGCTGCTGATACTACCCATACACACCAATGATAAAATACATATTTTTTCATTTTTACAATACAAATACGGTTAACAAAACCACTTATTATAAAAAGTTGGCAGTAGAGTAAATGTACTAAAAAACAATCAAAAAATATGATTTGAAAGGCATAAGAAGCCCAGCATTACATTATTTTTTCATTCTCCCCATTTCCAATCTTTCCCAAGAATCAATTCTTTTTTTAGTCCTTGGGCGACAAGTAAATCACGGGTTTTGAAGCTATCAAGTTTCTTAGAAGGAAGAACGTCGGCACTGGCAAGCGCGTAAAGAAGCATGGCTGAAAATCTTACACCATTGACCATTTCGTCTCTATTAATAAGATTGAAATTGTCGCAATTGGCATGATAGCAGCCAAACACATTAGGGCCAAGACGTCCCGCAGGTGCGCCTGTGGGAATACCTTCAAGCATAAAAGGCTGGTGGTCAGAATGAAGACCTGCACGACTACTGACGGTATTAGCAAAGCCACTATCTATTTTCTTGATTTGTTCTCCAATTGATTGGAAAAATGGAATGAGTTCATCCCGTCCTCCTACGCTCATTCCATATACATTATTAGTCATATCGAGGTTCATCATAAACCTTACCTTATCTATTTGTTTCGTTTTTATCAGCTCTTTTACCACCTGGCGGGAACCGAGTAAGCCTTGTTCTTCACCCATAAAAAGCACGAAGTCAATGGTTCGTTTAGGCTTAATTTTCAGAGCCTTAAATACCCTTGCAATATCCATGATGGTAAAAGAGCCAAGGCCATTGTCTGATGCACCTGTTGCCAAATCCCACGAGTCTAAATGCCCTCCAATAATGATACGTTCATCAGACTTTCCAGGCAAAGTGGCTATTACATTACGCGTTCTAATTTTCTTACTTACATTTCGCATGTCAACAATAGCGTGCAAATCAGTATCTACTTTTATCCAATTGCGAATTTCTTCACCGCTTTCCTTTGAAATATTTACGGCAGGAATAGAAATCAACGAACCCGTTACCGAAGCTGTGCCCGTAAGAAGTATATTTCCTGGCACTTGATTGACTGTAATAATTGCTGAAGCACCGTATTGAATGGCTAAGGCTGTTTTTTCGGAGCGGTGTAGGTTTTTTTGACCAGATTTTCCATTGACCAATCCTATATTAGCCAAGACTACTTTCCCCTTAATTTGATCTTTCATGGCCTCGAAATCTTCTTCTAACCCATTTCCCACATCCACAATAGGTCCACTCACTTTTGCATGAATAGGGGAATGAGCCAGTGCCACCACAGGTACGGTACGGAAATTATCACTTTTGTTAGGAACGATTTCAAGCGTAACTGTATCACGCATCCACGATTCTACCTCAAAAGGTTGGTATTTAACATCGGCGTAGCCATATTTTTTGAATAAATTAAAGGCATATTGTTCCGCTTTTGCCCCATTGGGACTGCCCGTCAGTCGGTGCCCAATAGTAGAAGTAGCCTCGCCCAGGGTTTCGTAGGCACGGCTGTTTTTGAGAACATCATCATTGATTTTTTGAAAAGTAGGGACAAATTCGTTTTCTCCACGAAAGGCAAAAAAAACAATCCAAATAATACTTACTAAAAGGGCAGGGAATAGCTTGCGGTACATGAGAAATTGTGGGATGGCTAAGAAAACTTGTAAAAGTACAAAGAGGATAGCTGATTATTTTAAATATTTATCTAACGGC
The DNA here is from genome assembly GCA_039810845.1 of Runella sp. GTDB lineage: Bacteria > Bacteroidota > Bacteroidia > Cytophagales > Spirosomataceae > Runella. The sequence continues at coordinate 7,012 of JBDHXS010000030.1, forward strand.
TAATAAGACTTCAAAAGAGCTGTTCCGATACTACAATTTAGGCATTTTTTGGTAGAACAAAAATTATTGTAAAGCTCAATAACTGCCTGAGAATCAAATGCTGTTTTGGTTTTAAGTTCTAATCCCTCCCACAGCTCAGTTATATAATTTTTCTCCGCAGGAAGTTGTTCCAAAAGCTCTAAGGCTTTGTCCAGAAATACTCGATTATCTTTTGCCTCTGAGTACGCCACCAATAAGGGTACAATTGTATTTATAATAATATTTTCTACCGATGTTTTTCCTAAATCAGGTACTTTGCCTGTAGCTTCTTTTTGAAACTGATAATGTTTTTGCCAATAATCCGACTGCTTCACTCGCAAAGCATGTTCCAACATTTTACTATTTTCGGCATGAATAAACAAGGAGAACAAGCTTGGTTGATGCTGTATTAAAGCAGCCAATTGAGCCAATCGAACGGTTGGAAAATTGGCAGGGCGTAACCGTAAAAACTTCCACTCATGCGCACGAAGTTGGTATGAACGCAAGGCATATTTTGTTGACAAAAAATCATATTCCTGTCGTAGTTTATCTACGTATTCGTCCTCAATCTTCATAGCAGGCAACATACCTGATTGACCCAAAAGCAATGCCTCTATTTGGGTAAGATTATCTCGGTGTTTTTGAAGTACTTTTAGTGGTAACCCCTGCGCCAGTCGAAGCATAGGTTCAGCATTGATTTTAAAACCAAAGTTTTGAGCCAATAGCTGATACGCTGTTTCTTCCCAATCCTGACGATTACGCTCCAACATCTCGTGAACCACAGCAGCCTTACGTTCAAGGCGTTGCATTAGAGAGCGGTCGAGCATAACTCGTTTTTGGATTTCAGCAGAATCTACAAATTGACTGGCGCACGGAATCACTTCTTTACTCTCTACGAGGGTCTGATATTTATAGAGTAACTGTTTAGAAGTCAATGTCTTTAATTCCAAGGTTGGTACAGAAGTACCATCAGGTCGTTGAATGATTAGGTCGTTTTCCCAGACTACATGCAGCACTACGCTATCATAGGCTCGATCAAAGGTGTGGGTATGGCGATGCCAATCCGAACTTCGGAGGTGCATTTCTACATTACCAACCCACTCAATACCCTCAATGAGTACACGTCCATTCAAAAAATCAGGGCCTGCATTGGTGTTACGTTGACCAACACTCAAAATTTGAAGTGCCTCTCCAACAGTAGTTTGCAGGTTTGTTTTGTCAAAATACTGAAATTGCCATAAGAAGTACAGGAAATCTTCGGACATAATGCTTTATTGAAAATAAAATGACACTAAATTTAGTTATATTAGTTGGTTAGTTTTCCGCAAATTACGTAGATATTATGAAACGGCTTTCTCTATATTTTTCCATTTTTATATTCTTGACTGGGCTAAGTTCAAAAGCCCAAGTCATCAAGCTTTCCGATGATCCTGCCCAGTTTATAGCAGACGTGCAGAAAATGATGACCATGAGCGGTAGTCCCAACTATGTCAAAGCGGCTAAAAACCTCGAAACTCTATGGTTGGATACTCGTTTGACACAAAATTACCAGAAAAGTATCATTACAATTACCAAACGGATGGTAACCAAAGGTTATAAGCCTACTACGCCTCACTTTGAGCAATTTTTTAATGGAACGTATGCCGCTTTTAATGGAACGTACGCTGTCCCGACTGAAGTAGAAGGCTATTTGAATACAGCTACACAAGTGGTAGAAACGTATGATACTAAAAGCTCCTTAAGGTATTTTGAAACAGCACGTAACTTATTTGAAAATAGGCTATTATACACCTCTAACTTCAACCGTTTGTTTGCCTATGAAGGCACTTACAGTTTTCGTTTTGAAGGTGCACCTGACCCAGCTAAAACTACAGAGCCGACCAAAACAACTCCTGCTAACGACGGATGGGGTGATGTGGTAGCTGATTCAACAGGGATATTGAATCTCCCAGTTTATGAAAAAAAGCCACTTCCTACTGTTACGGGGGCTATTATAGAGTTTAAAAACGTCAATTTGGTCATGGTCACAGCCAATGACTCGATACCTCTTACCCAAACTAATGGAAAATTAGCTGTACGAGAGGGCATTTGGGTTGGAACAGGTGGAAAAATGACTTGGGAAGCCGCAGGTAGCCCCGAGATCTATGTCGTATTCAGTGGATATAGCTTTAATGTAGGGCTTCCAAAACTCATCGCTGATGAGGCCAAACTGTATTATGATACGAAGTTGGCACAACCTGTAGAAGGAGTATTTGAATATGAAAGTAAAAAGCGCAGCAAAGGGCAATCTTCTCCTTATCCAAAGTTTGTTTCTTATCGAAACGATGCACAATTACGCGGATTAAGCAAGAATATTCGCTATCAAGGTGGCTTATCATTAGTAGGGCTCAAGGTGTCAAGTACATCATTAAATCAGTACCCTTCCAGTATTACCATCAGTTACAACGGAAAAATAGCCTTTAAATCCAGCAGTCGCCGTTTTGAACTGACCGATTCTTTGATTTCTTCACCTTTAGCTACGTTTACTACGTATTTGGGAACGGATTCGCTGCATCATCCTGGCATCAAGCTATCCTATAACGACACTGAAGGATTAGTAAAAACACAAGCTGCTGATCGTCGTACTGGTTTTCAATATACACCTTACTCCGATTCTTACCACAAAATGTTCATTGAAGCCGAAATGTTACGCTGGAATTTCATCAAAAATGAAATTGAATTTTCGATGATTTCAGGTAAGACAGTTGTTCCAATTCGGTTTGAGTCGTTCAATTTTTACAAACAAGAACGTTTCAGGGCTATGAGTGAACAATATGGCTTTCATCCCCTGCTGATGGCGGCCAATTACATAGCCAAACAAAAAACACCTACGTTTGCTCCCGAAGAAATTGCTGAATTTTATAAGCGCGATATGAACGCTGTTCGTGCGGCTTTCAATCAGTTGTATTTTGAAGGATATGTGGTTACTGATCCCAAAAATGGCCTTTTACGACTAACCAACAAAGGCGTTTTGTATGTATTGGCTAATAACAAACAGGCTGACTTTGACAATTTACAAATCTCTTCCCTTTATCCTGCCAACAGTACAACGGCCAATGCAAGTATTGATCTCAAAGACAATGTCTTGACCATTCGGGGGGTAGATAAATTTACAATTAGCGACTCTCTCAAAATCGTAGCCATGCCTTCTGATAAACAGATTAAGGTCCTTAAAAACCGAGATTTTTCGATGAATGGCCTGCTGGTATCGGCCAATTTCCGCTTCAATGGTCGCGATTTGGTATTCAACTACGACAAATTTTTTGTGGATTTGAATAAAATTGACAACATCACTTACGTTCCCAAAGCTGCTTATGACAAGGGAAGCAAGGCAGAAGTTGGCGGAGATATTGTATATGAAAAATCAGGCCGAATTTACCTAAATGACCCGACCAATAAATCGGGAGCTAAGAAAAATTCTGTTTTCCCCCGTTTGAATGTACCCGAAGGTATGACAGTCTATTTTGACCAAGCCGACCGTGGAAATCTGGCCTATGATCGTAAAGTCTTTTTTAAGATTCCGTCTATTGACTATGACAGCCTTGCCACGCAGGATATTGTGTTCATCGGAATGTTCAATTCCAACGGCATCTTCCCTCCTTTTCAGGCAGAATTACGCTCCATGCCCGACAACTCACTGGGTTTTAAATACACGCCTCCTGCTGCGGGATATAAAGTTTATGGAACCACTACCAATGTCAAATTCACAAAAGAGTTGACGATGGACAAGCAAGGTCTTCGTTCACAAGGAGAAATCACACACTTGAGTGCTCGTATTCCTACTGAAGGAATGTTGTTTATGTCAGATTCGTTGATTGCCAATGGTGCACAAGCCGAAATCAAGGAAGCTACTATCGGTAAAGCTTATTTCCCGAAAGTGGATTTACGCAACTATACCTTGCGCTGGACTCCCAAGGCAGATAGTATGTCGCTGACAACCAAAGGAAATACATTCAATTTTTATAACGGAACAACTAAATTAGATGGCCGTATTGTATTGCGCTCCACCGGCTTATATGGAAAAGGTTTACTCCGTCGTGATGACTCTGAATTGACATCGCAAGACATTAAATTTAACAAAGAAGGGTTTTTGGCAGGCGAATCCCAGTACAAAATCATTTCAACGACCAATACGACGCGTCCTGTTCTTTTAGGAAAAAATGTGGATGTGGACTTCAATTTAGTAAAAGGCTTAGTAGGTATTTCAACTAGCAAAAATGTCCTTGAAAATACCTCAATGGAATTCCCATTTACTGCTTATAGAACTTCCATCAACCGCGCCCAGTGGAATATCAATGCCAAGACCATTGCCATGAAAGGAGATGTAGCTACTTCTACTTTTACGGCTACAGCTCCCGAACAAGAGGGTCTGACCTTCAATGGATCATCGGCTTTGTATGAAATTGAAAAAATGACGCTTAACATTGGCGGTGTTCCTTATGTCACTACTGCTGACGCTAAAGTGTTGCCTGACAAAGGCTTAGTGGTAGTTCACCGAAATGGAGAAATGATGCCTTTCAAAAATGCTCGTTTGGTTTTAGACACGCTCAATGAGTATCACCGCCTCAAAAATGGCAATATTCAAGTAGTATCCCGAACAAAGTTTACGGGCGATGCCACTTATTTGTACGCCACCGTTACCAATGATACCATTCCTGTTAAAATGGGAAACTTCACCTTGCAGCAAGCCGCATTAACTGCTTCAACAAGTAACCGTTTGTCACAACCTAAAAATAAGTCTTCTTTTACGGTAGCTAAAGCCGAAATTGTTGAGTTGGATAATTTTGTAGTGGCACCTAGGATGCAATACAAAGGTGGTATGACGATGTTAGCCCCAGAACCCAATTTGCAGTTTGATGGGTACGTAAAGCCCATTATCAAAAGACGTCCTGACTTAGTGGCATCTTGGATTCCGTTTAAAGAAACTCCAACCAAAGATGTAGCCCTCAAAGTAACTCCAACACTCAAAAACGAGTCTGACTTGCCTATTTCAGTGGGATTGCACTACCGTGCAGGAGCTGATGGTTTGTATTCAACCTTCCTATCAGCAAAAGAAGCCAAGAATGATCAAACAATTTTTGAAGCAAACGGACTGCTACGATTTGACGATAAAACCAAGTCTTTCCGAATCATTCCTGAGCCAAAAACACCTGATGAATTGGTTGATGAAGAAAACGCATACAGCTTCAATGATGCAAAAGGCACCATTACGTATCAAGGCAAACTCAACTTTATCAATGAGAAAGGCGTTAAAGAAGGAGAAGAACTCTTTATGGCAGCGGGTTCTGTTCAAACCAATATAGACAGTACAACGTATCGGTTCAACAGCCTTTTATCCTTTAACTTTCCTGCCAACCGCGAAATTATTACCAAAGCCGCTGAAAACATTGTACAAACCAACTTAGATGAGCAAAATAGCGACCCTGCCGAACCTAATTTTGAGCGTCTGGGGGCAAAATTATCTGCTCTGATTGGCCGCAAAGCTACTGATGGCTACATTGCCCGCACTGCAGCCGCCTACAAGCCATTATTTGATGCTTCGCCTAAATTTAATGCTACGCTGGTTTTATCGAGTGTAGATTTGCGTTGGTCAGCACCTCAAAATGCTTTTTACAGTGTGGGAAAAATAGGCGTCTCCAATCTTGGTAGTACCGATATCAATGCAGAGTTGGTCGGAATGGTTGAAATCAGAAAAAGTACGCGTGGCGACGAAATAAGCATTTATCTCGAATCGTCAGAAGATGTATGGTATTATTTCGATTGGCAACAGGACAAACTGGCCATGGTATCGTCGGTGCAGGAAGTCAATGACTTTATTGCCATTAAATCAAAAGATAAGAAGGAAACAGCGGTGTTGGCGATTGGTCTTGAAGAACGGGACTTGTTTGTAGATAGGTTTAATTCTTTATACCGCCCAAAACCAAAAAAGACGACAGTGGCCAAAGCCCCAGCCAAAGGTACTCCGACCAAAACCACGACTCCCGCTGCCAGTACTAAAAATCCAACCAAAACACCGCCTGTTGTAGCCACAAAAGAAAAGGAAGCTGAAGAAGAAGTAGTGGAGGACGAAACACCTAAAGTCGCTGATAAAGCTTCCAAAACAGAAAAAGGAGTCAAAGACACAAAAGTGACAGCCAATACCAAAGACCCGAAAGTGGCAGGTAAAGATACGGCATCGAAAGCTAAACCTGGAGCCAAAGTAGTTCAAACGCCAGCCAAAGCCCCAGTTAAGAAAAAAGAGAAGGCAGAAGAAAAAGAAGGATTCTAACCATTTATACGAATCAACCGTTTATTGGTCAGGTTCTGACTAATAAATGGTTGACTCACCCAATACTCATCGACGTTTTTTTCTTTCTTTTGGAGCTGTTCCTTTTTCTTTGCGGGAGCTGCTTCGCTGAAAATTTCGTTCACTTTTCAAAGCCCCTATACCGCGAACTGGCGTAGCACCAGCTAATATCAAATCCATACTTCTGCGCGAAATATTGGTTTCTTTGACTTTGACTTTGACCGCATCACCAAATGTATAAAAGCGGCCTGTACGTTTTCCTACAAGTCGGTAATTTTCTTTATCAAGTTCGTAGTAGTCATCGTTCAAATCATTCATTCGTATCAATCCTTCAGAGGCCGTTTCAGTGATTTCAACAAAGAGTCCAAATTCTGTCACGCCCGTAATAATCCCCTCCCACTCACGGTTTGGCTCCATGGAAGCCATAAATTCTACCTGTTTGTACTTAATACTGGCTCGTTCGGCATTGGCTGCCAATTGCTCTCGCGATGAAGAATGTTTGCAGGCAGGTTCATATTCAGCCCGTTCTGGGGAAGGCTTTCCGTCCAAATAATGCTGTAACAACCGATGAGCGATCATATCGGGATAGCGACGAATAGGCGATGTAAAATGCGAATATCTTCTGAATGCCAATCCAAAGTGTCCCACATCTTCGGTACTGTACCGTGCTTTTGCCATGGTACGAATCGCCAATTGTTCCAGTGCGTTTTGTTCAGGCTTCCCTTCTAAATCTTCCATGAGTTTGTTGAGCGACTGAGCCGCTATTTTCTCATTTTCAATTTTGAGTTTATACCCTAATCGCCCAGCAAAGGCGGCAAAAATGCGCAATTTCTCCATATCTGGCTCTTCGTGGATACGGTAAATCATCGTATTGGCATGATTCTTATCTTTCGATTTTCGGTAAATAAACTCTGGCACACGCTTGTTTGCCAACAGCATAAATTCTTCAATCAGCTTGTGAGCATCTTTTCGTATTTTGGTATAAAGCCCCAACGGTTTTCCATTTTCATCCAGATTAAACTTCACTTCCGTAGTCTCAAAATTGACAGCCCCCTTCGCAAATCGTTCTGCCCGAAGTTTGTGAGCAAGTTTGTTAAGAAGCGTGAGAACCCCACTCCAGCCCTCCGCTTCGACGGGCTGGGCTGTAGAAAGAGAGTCCCCACCGCTCAGAGTGGAGGGATCGGCAGTGGGGTTATCCAACACCTCCTGCGCCTCTTCATAAATGAACCTTCTGTCAGAATGAATCACTGTACGCCCAAACCATTCATTAATAATTTTGGCCTCTGCGTTCAACTCAAAAACGGCGGAAAACGTCAATTTATCTTCGTTTGGACGAAGTGAGCAAAGATTATTTGAAAGTTTTTCGGGCAGCATTGGTACCGTCCTATCCACCAAATACACCGAAGTAGCTCGCGCATACGCCTCGCGCTCAATGCCTGTATCAGGACGGACATAATGTGTAACGTCGGCAATGTGTACGCCAATTTCATAATTTCCATTGTCCAGATATTTCACCGAAATTGCATCGTCAAAATCTTTAGCATCAGCGGGGTCAATGGTAAACGTAAGAATGTCGCGCATATCGCGGCGACGGGCTATTTCCTCCACTGAGATGATTTCAGGAATTGCGTTGGCTTCCGCTTCAATATCTTCAGGGAATTTATACGGCAAGCCAAATTCCGCCAAAATAGCGTGCATCTCGGTTTCGTTCGAGCCTGCTTTTCCCAATACTTCTACTACTTCACCTTCCATTCGCCTCGACCGAGTCGGGTATTGAGTAATGTGTATCAGTACTTTATCACCATCTTGCGCATTTTTGAGTTTTGATTCGGGAATGTGTACTTCTTCGTACATACGACGATTATCAAGGGCAACAATTCCGTATTTAGGCCAAAGTTCCAACTCTCCTACAAACTCCGTACGCCCACGCTGAAGTATTTCTTCTACCCGCCCTTCACGGCGGCGACCGCTTCGATAATCGCTGAAAAGCGTAATACGAACTGTATCTCCGTCCACGGCTCCACGCAAATCATCGGAATCAATCCATACATCTGAGTTTCCTGAAAGGCTTGATTTATCCAATGGCTCGGAGTCAAGTACTATAAAAGCATAATTTTTATTGACGTGTTCTACTCTTCCAATCAGTACATTAGCACTTTTATTAGCAGAATATAACCCTTCTTCTGTACGTTTTATGCGTCCTTCTTCAATCAGTTCATCCAGCAATCCATTAAAAATCAACCGTAATTTTTGGTCATCGGCATCAAAATGGTCGTGGAGCTGGTGCAGTTCAAATGGCTGTTCATTGTTAATTTCAAAAAAAGTGGCAATCTCTGATTTGAATTCATCCAAAAACGAAACTATCTGCTTTTGGGGACGAGCCCGTCTCTTTTTAGGCTCGCGTGATTTTTGATTTTTCTTCATACTTATAAATACTTCTACTCAAATAAACCAATTTTTCAGCAAAATCATTGCATGATGCTTTTTTCCAAAACCAAAACTCTGTTTATTTCGTAAATAATTACAAAGCTTAAACACCAACCATAATCATCTTATGCAATCGTATTACAACCCTGAAGACCTCAAAAAATTTGGTACTATCGGTACTTTCGGCGCAAAAAACTTGGCCGACGATTTTTTTAAATACTATGGTGATGTTTTTACCGATGGTGCTTTGACTTCCCGCGAAAAATCACTCATCGCACTTGCCGTAGCCCACGTACTCAAATGCCCTTATTGTATAGACGCTTATACCACCGACACGCTCGAAAAAGGCTGCTCAGAAGATGAAATGATGGAAGCAGTACACGTAGGTGCTGTAATGGCAGCGGGCATTACCCTCGTTCACAGCACACAAATGATCAACAAAGCAAAAGAATTGACAATGTAACATCAGGCAAAAGAAGCGAGAAGACAGAAGTGAGTTTTAACTTTGTTCTGTATTCTGGCTCCTCACTCCTACCTTAAATATGAATCCTGTCAAATCACTGAAATCACAAAAGCATGAACTCGGCGAAACGAGTTTTCAGCTTCATATTCTCAATAACGACGAAAAATTGGGACAACATCTACCTGCTTTTCGTGAAAAATTAAAACCTATCGGTTTGTTTCCGCTTCTACCAACAGAAATTGATATTTTTCAGGTGAACGTGGGTAAAATGTGCAACCAAGTATGCAAACACTGCCACGTGGACGCAGGCCCCGACCGCAAAGAAATCATGACAAAAGAAACCATGCAATTATGCTTGGACATCTTGACAAATCATAAATTTAAAGTCATTGATTTGACAGGCGGTGCTCCTGAAATGAACCCTCATTTTCGGTGGTTTATTGAACAAATCCAGGCCATTGATAGTGAAATCAACATCATTGTACGTTGTAATCTAACCATTATATTGGCCAATAAGAAGTATCACGATTTGCCCGAATTCTTTAAAAAGCATCAAATTGAAGTAGTTTCTTCACTGCCTTTCTATGCTGCCAATCGCACTGATTCTCAACGCGGAGATGGTGTATTTGAGGATTCTATCCAAGCGCTCCAAATGCTCAACGCCGTAGGATATGGACAGGCAGGGAAGAATTTAATACTGAATTTGGTTTATAATCCCGCAGGAGCCTTCCTTCCCAGCGGACAGGCAGGATTAGAGCGGGAATTTAAACGAGCTTTAAAAACCAAATATGGAATTGATTTCAATCATCTTTTTTGCATTACCAATATTCCCATCAGTCGCTTTTTGGATTATTTACTCGTTAGTGGAAATTATGCAAGCTACATGGAAAAATTAGTAAATTCATTCAACCCCGTCGCAGCTGCCAATGTAATGTGTCGCACTACGCTATCCGTGGGTTGGGACGGTTTTTTGTACGATTGCGATTTTAACCAAATGCTTGATTTGAAAGTAACTGGCAAAGCCAAACATCTACGCGACTTCGACTTTGATAAACTCTCCAAACGTTCCATTGTCATAAATCAACACTGTTATGGCTGTACGGCTGGTGCTGGCAGCAGTTGCGGTGGCGAAGTGGCTTAAAAAGGCGTTTCATAAATTCCCCACTGCTTGGTGAATATGCGCAGCTTGTTTGGGTTCAAAAACCACACAAGGAAAGCCAAATAAACATTTATCTTTAATCATTTGAGCTACCTCTACTGGCACACTTTCTTCCCATCCAGGCTCCCCTCTTTTAATTAATTCGAGTACCCGGTCGGTTGAAATTCGCAGGTTTTCTTCATTGTAATCACGAATATCTTCGATTTTGTCGTTACAAACCAAATAGTTAAAAAGAGGTTGTAAGTTGGTAGATAGTTCAAAGTTTTGGCAAGTATAAAGTTTGCCATTTTTGAAAGTTGGGTACACAAACAACTTGACATTTCGGCTAAACAAAGTTGAAAACGACTCTAAAATTCCGCCAGGAAGGTTTTGATAATAACTTTCTTCAAATATGTATTCCAAATTGGGTACACCCAGCACCAAGCCGATTTTGAGACGCGTGGTTTTTGCCAAAAATGCCACCAATCGGTGATATTCGTGGTAGTTAGAAATCATTACGGTCTGCCCAATCGAACTCAATACATCTACCCTGTCTAAGAAGTCTTTTTCATTGATGTCTTTTTCTGCTCCTCGTAAGTTTTGAAGTGTAAGTTCTGCCACCATCACTACCTTTTTTTCATCAACATCGGGTTCGGCTTTAAATTGTTTGAGTCCGTTATGAAGCATATCCACGTGGACATTAGTAATGGGACGCAGCCTACCTCGTAAGAGAAGGATATTTTTTTTATAAAGTGCTTCTGAAGGTTGTAGTACTTGTCCGTCAGGACCAAACATAGCTACTTCGGTGAAACCATGTTTTACTAAATACAAACTCATCAGGCGATTGTCAACATGCTGAAAATCGGGCCCCTGGATTCTAACCATATCTATTTGGACACGGTCTGGGCTCAAATCATCCATGAGCGATAGCAAAAGCGTTTCAGGCGATTTGTAGTAATTAAAACAACCATAAATCAGATTGACCCCAATCACACCCAAAGCATGTTGTTGTAAAATGCTATCATTATCAAGCATTTTAATATGAATGACTACGTCGTTGAATGGTGCCCGTGGGGTGAGCTGAAAACGTAGTCCCAACCAACCGTGGCCTTCATTACTTTTTTGATAATTAAGTGCTACAACCGTATTGGCAAAAGCAAAAAACAAACTATCGGCACCGCGTTTTTCAGCTAGGCGTTGTTCTACAAGGTCGTATTCATGCTGAATCATTTTCATCAACCGTGATTCTACCACGTAGCGACCGCTTGGTTCTGGGCCATAGATTTCATCGCTAAATTTCATGTCATAGGCCGACATGGTTTTGGCAATTGTACCTGACGCACCACCTGCTTTAAAAAAATTAGCAGCGGTATCCTGTCCTGCACCGATTTCGGCAAAAGAACCGTAAATCCGACGATCTAAATTAATGCGAAGGGCTTTTTGTTTAGTACCAATATGCTTATCGTGCTTGATGCTCATGAAAAATCGTTTGTTGATATTTCTGGCTTTAAACTTTCTAAGTTTTTTTGTGACTATAACCAGAAATGTGCAAGTTTTTTGACCTCTACAAAAATACAACAAACTCTTTCATAAACTACTCCTTTGCCGACGTAAAATAGGCAATAATCGAATACATAACCCCTACCAAAAGAACCCTAAAAAACCAATTGATGAGCGTATCGCTGACCAAGTGGTAGTGCTTATCTACCTCAATAAAAGCGAAAACAGAATAAACTGCTGCCAAAACCAGTAAACCCCAACCAATGGGTGAAGACGGCTTGAAAAAGATACCTTTACGAACGAACCACTGCATAGTTTTAAATTTAGTTGATTTTTTCTAATTGTTGCAAATGCTCCATTTTGTAAAGTGTTTTTTTGGTTGTACTTTCAGTAATGACATAAAACCCCACAATAAGGGCAATGCCAAAGCCAATAGCCACTAAAAACAAGTTCCAAAATCGGAGTTTGATAGTAATAATCATCTCCTTATGAGGTTGATTATATATAATGTTGATAATGGAGAGCAAATTCATCCCAGCAGCAATCAGCGGAAAGAACAAAAATAAGAGAGGAGAAAACCACCACCCGTGAGCGCGGTCGAAAATAGAAAGTGTATTGAAAAGTGTATCAATGACGTGCATATCGGCTTTGAAAATGAATTTCATTACCACGCAGGCCAAAAACAACGAAGGTAAGGCCACCAACCACCAACCAATAGCAGCAGATTTGCGAGCGTTAAGGAGTGGAAGTTTTAGATACTCTTGGTGCTGAGTCATTATGTCAGGTTTTTTTAGGTTTTGTAATTTTTTTTCAAAGTCATCCTGATTTTCCATAGCCAATCTTTTATTTTTAGATGGTTTGTCACTGGGTTATTCACATTTTTTACGAAGCTGTTCAATCCCCCTCGAAAGCAATGATTTTACTGTACCTTCGGGTTTTTCTAAGATAGTACTGATTTCTAACAGGCTTTTTTCCTCAAAGTATCTCAAGGCAATCACCTCTTGGTATTTCACATCTAATGTCTTTAGGTGTTGCTGTACACTCGTAAACGCCTCATATTCTTCCATTTGACGCTCTGTATCTATTTTTTCTTTTTCAAAAATCACTAAAAGTTCCCTGTCTGAAAGCATTTCTTCTGAAAGCTGACCAAACAAATCAGGTCGATATTTTTGGTTTCTAAAAAAGAGATTTATTTCGTTTGTTGCTATCTTATAAAGCCACGCCGAAATTGAATGACCTTCAAAACGGTACTTTTTGAAATTCAAAAATGCTTTTAAAAACGTCTCAGCAGCTACATCTCGCGCGATGTCATAATCTCCAACTCGTCGAAAAGCATAGCCAAAAATTTTAGGATAAAAAACATCATAAATTTCCCCGAAGATTTTCGGGTCATTTGTGTCAAATTTTGTAAAGTCGGTAGCAGCGGTTTTCAAACTCAAAACAATTTGAATTTATAATGTACAAGCTAAAGAAAGGTTGCAGTTTTCCACCAAAATTATCGTTGACCTATCCAAAATGTGGATAAAGTCTTAATTTTGTAAAAAAATAAGCAATGCAAATAGATAAAGATACCCTTCATAAGATTGCGCATTTGGCACGTTTGGAAATCAAACCTGAAGAAGAAGCCCCTCTGTTGGAGAGCCTCGTGAGCGTACTTTCTTGGATGGAACACCTCAATGAGCTAGATACCAACGATGTAGCACCTCTTACCCATATTTCTTCAGAAATTAATGTAATGCGAGAAGATACCTCGACTAATCACCTTTCGAGAGAACAAGGGCTTTTAAATGCGCCCTCGCAAGATGGAACGTATTTTAGAGTACCCAAAGTGATTGAATAAGCAGCGCTTAAGCGATTTTACTGGAAATACTTTTAAAGAAGTACTTGACGAAAAAGAATTGGATTTGTTAATCAAAATGGCAGGAATTTGAATTTGATAGACACCAAAATATTTTTTGTGAATATATTTTTGGTAAATCTTATCGAAACCGCTATTTTTGCACTCCATTTTTGGAAAAAACTGTTTTAATCATAAATAACATGTACGCAATCGTAGAAATCGCGGGACAGCAATTTAAAGTTGAAGAGGGCCAACAAATCTTTACACACCGTTTGGAAGGAGATGTGGACGCTGCGCTCGTATTTGAAAAAGTATTGTTGGTGGACAACGAAGGTACCATCAGCGTAGGCGCACCGACGGTAACCGGTGCCAGTGTAAAAGC
>JBDHXS010000031.1:0-20357 GCA_039810845.1 Runella sp.
AACTAAAACCTAACAATATCATGTCAAAAACCACATTAATCGTCGTTGTTGTTCTTCTTCTTTTAGGCATGTACGGCTGTAGTACCTACAATGGTCTCGTAAGCAAAGATGAAACCGTCAATAGTGCCTGGGCCAACGTACAAAGTGCCTATCAACGTAGAGCCGATTTGATTCCCAACTTAGTCAATACCGTAAAAGGAGCCGCCGATTTTGAAAAAAGTACATTGACGGCAGTTATTGAAGCCCGTGCCAAAGCCACGTCTATTCAACTCAAACCTGACCAATTGACACCCGAAAACCTTCAAAAATTTCAGGCAGCGCAGGAACAATTGAGCGGGACGCTTTCGCGGTTGTTGGTATCTGTTGAACAATACCCTCAGCTCAAAGCCAACCAAAACTTTTTGGAACTACAAGCACAGTTGGAAGGAACTGAAAACCGCATTAAAGTTGAGCGTGACCGATTCAACGAAGTCGTAAAAGACTACAACCAGTCTGTGAGAACTTTCCCTGCCAATATATTTGCGGGTATGTTTGGCTTTGCTGCAAAAGGATATTTTGAAGCGTCACAAGCAGCCCAAACGGCTCCTACGGTGAAGTTTTAACGTTTTTAAGTTTGTGGTTTATGGTTAAATTTTTAAGGTTCGCAGCTATGTATTTTTTTAACTGTAAACCACAAACGGTAAATCTTCAACAAAAATGCAGGCAATTCTTTTCTCTGAATCTGAACAAAAACGCGTTGTAGAAGCCATAAATGCTGCTGAAATGGCAACATCGGGTGAAATACGTGTTCATATAGAACAGTTTTGTTCTGAAAGCGATGTTTTAGAGCGGGCAAAACAAGTATTTGCTCAACTGGGAATGCACCGTACGGAATTAAAAAATGGTGTTTTGTTTTACTTAGCCACCAAAGACAGAAAATTTGCTGTATTGGGTGATCAAGGCATCAATGAGCGCGTACCCGAAGATTTCTGGAACAATGTTAGAGATTTGATGCGTGCTCATTTTATAAAAGAAGCGTTTGCAGAAGGACTAAGTAAGGGGATTGAACAGGCGGGTCAACAACTCAAAACTTATTTTCCTCGTCAGGATAATGATCAAAACGAGCTTTCAGATGATATTTCTTTTGGATAAGCCCTTTCCCCAAATGCGCCAACTCCTTTTCACTTTATATTTTGCACTTTACACTTTGTGTGTTTGGGCGCAAGACATTCCCGAACCGATGTCCCCTCGACGTTTGGTGAATGACTACGTAGGAATGCTCAACGGGACAGAACGAGAAACGTTGGAGCAAAAACTTCGCAAATACAACGACTCCACTTCTACCCAAATCACCGTTGTAGTTGTAAAAACAACTCAGCCCTATCCGCCTGGTGATTACGCTTTCGAATTGGGGCGTCGCTGGGGAGTTGGACAAAAAGACAAAGACAATGGTGTAGTGTTGCTTTGGGCTACCGACGACCGTAAAATCTTCATTGCGACAGGCCGTGGCATGGAAGGGGCATTGCCCGACGCAATCGCTAAGCGCATTATTTCTACCGTTATTTCTCCCGAATTTAAGCAACAGATGTACTACCGTGGCCTCGACCGTGGTACCGATGAAATCATCAAATACGCAGCAGGTGAATACAAATCTGACGGAACCGAAGGGGAGGGAGGCGCCATACCAGCCTTAGTGATTATTAGTTTGATTGTTATTATCGCAATCGTCATTATCATTATCTCACGCTCCAATCGTGGTGGTGGCGGTATGCGCAATCGTGGCGGTGGCTGGTACCCTTACACTACTTACTCAGGCTGGGGCAGTTCATCGGGCAACTGGGGTGGCAGTAGTGGGGGTGGTGGTAGCAGTTTTGGTGGATTTGGCGGAGGCGACTTTGGCGGTGGTGGTGCCGGGGGGGATTATTAGTTCTTAATCCATAGTCGGCAGTCTATAGTCCACAATCACCACTCCTCATTTCTCACTTCTGACTCCTCAAATAATATGAAAGTACGGCCTGCTGCTATTATTGTAGAAAACAACCACATTTTATTACTTCGTTATCAGTACAGTGGCAACGACGTTTTTGCTTTACCTGGCGGCAATTCTGACCGTGGCGAAACTTTACCTCAAACTATCGAGCGCGAATTGAGCGAAGAGTTGGGCATTGAGGTAGAAGTAAGCGGAATGGCCTTTTTGGGTGAAGTGCTTATTTCTCAACAAAAAGAAGATGTATTACACGTACTATTTGGTGCAAAAATCATTGCTGGAATTCCCCGATTAAATGCACAAGAAACGACAGCTTTAGAAATCAGTTGGCAACCTTTCGAGGCACTCAATCGTTTAAATCTTTATCCTAATGTAGGCGAATACATCCAAGACTATTTATTAGGATGCTCGCCCAAGCCCTATATCGGGAGAATCAATCAACCTTTTTTTGATTAACAAAGACCCTAAAATCATTCCAAGCAAACTTGCTCCTGTACCATAAAGCAAGGCAGGGAAAGCTGTTTTCCAGACAAAAGCGCAGAGTAACCAGACACCCAATCCCAAAATCATCGAAGACAGGCAACCTATGGCATTGGCACGTTTCCAGTACAACCCAAATGTCAGAGGAACAAATAAAGAGACTAAGCTAAACGCCGAAGACTCGCCTACCAGTTCAAAAATATCTTGCCGAGACTGTGCCATCCAAACAGAAGCAAAAGTAACCAAAATGACTCCAACTCGAATAACCAGCAACAGACGAGCATCAGAAAGTTGAGAGTAATAAGGTTTCACAATATTTTCTCCTAAAACCGCCGCAGGGGCCAAAATGGCTCCACTACTTGTGCTCAACAAAGCGGAAATCAAAGCACCAAAAAACAGAATTTGAATCCAGAGAGGGGCATGTTGGAGTACCATGTTGGGAATAATCAATGCAGTATCACCTTGAAGCAATTCAGGATATAATGTCTTGGCCGCCAAGGCGATAAACAAAGGCAGCAAAGCCACAGTTAAGTACAGAATTCCTGCTAAAATGGAAGATTTTACCGCAGTATTAGCATCTTTGGAAGCCATTACTCGCTGAAAAATATCCTGTTGCGGTATGGAACCCAATCCCACGGTAATCCACGCGGCCAAGTATTCGGCATAGCTTTGAAAAGTCATTTCTTTGGGTACAAACCGAAAAAAATCTTTGGGTTGTTGACTTGTCACAGGCGTAAGACCACCTGTTTTGGTAAACAAAATTACGGCCAAGACAATAAGCCCCAAAATCAGAATAATGTTGTGCAAAAAATCAGTAATTGAAACAGACCACATCCCTCCCATGAACGTGTAAAACATCACCAACATAGCTCCAACCCAAATACCTATACTTAGTGGCAAGCCAAATACCACTTGGCCTACAATGCCCATCGCCACAAACTGAGCCGCAATCCAACCAAAATATGAAGGAATAATCATAATAGCAGATACAAATTCGGACGTTCGCCCGAAACGCATTAGAAAAAAATCACAGAAGGTAATGATGTTCCAACGGTAAAAAGTATGGGCAAAAAATACACCTACCAAGATAAGGCACAAGGCTGCGCCGAAGGGCTCTTCAATCACATTCAGAAAACCGCCTTCAATAAACTCTTTAGGGGCTCCCATCATCGTTTCAGAGCCAAACCAAGTAGCAAAAGTGACCATCGTAGCCAGTGCCATTGGTAAGCGTCGGCCTGCCAGGACAAAATCTTGGGTATTATGAACCCGTCGAGAAGCCCAAAAACCTACCGCGACATTGATTAAGAGATAGAGACAAATAGAGAATATCAGCATAGTTTGAAAGGCGGATTTGGAATATTTTACACTACTTTTGTATAGAGATTATTTGTCAAGCAATCAGTAATTGATTTGAACAAAAGTAAGAAGTACAAACCTGAATCGCTCTACCTATGAAACGCGAACTACACAACTGGCACAGCCCTGCCCTCAACAAAAATATGGAAATTGCTGTATATGGTCACTATGGCTTTGCCCTTTTGATGATTCCTACAGCCGCAGCAGATTATTTAGAATATGAACGCTTTCAGCTGATTGACGCCATTGCCAAGCCTATCAATGAAGGGAAAGTCAAAGTGTTCTCTGTGAACAGTATTAATACCGAAAGTTGGCTTAACAATCACATGAATGGGCGTGATAAAGCCATTCGTCACCAGCAATTCAACGAATACATCTTTAACGAGGTAGTGCCATTTATCAAAAATAGTACAGGCCCTGATACGCCAATTATTACCACAGGGGCATCGTTTGGGGCATTGCATTCGGCCAATCTTTTCTTTCGCCGCCCCGACCTTATCAATGGTGTCATAGCCATGAGTGGCTGCTACGACCTCACTGCTTATACCAAAGGTCATTATGACGACAATGTCTATTTCAATTCGCCCGTCCATTATTTAAGAAACCTTACTGATGAAGCCTATTTATCAAAGTATAGAGCCAGTAAACATGTTCATATTGTAACGGGTTCGGGGAGTTATGAAGACCCCGATTCGTCACGCTATTTATCAAGTATTTTGAGTGCAAAATATATTCCGCATGAACTGGATATATGGGGACACGATATTCCCCACGATTGGCCTTCATGGCTAAAAATGCTACCTTACTATTTGGAAACCAGATTTTAATAATTCTTATCTATTATTCTGGTAATAGTTAAATTAGCAGTTGATTGTTCTTTGTAAGTTGTGTGCAACACTTTTTTTGGCATTTGCGCAAGCCTTAGTGCCCCCTCCTATAAACTCTTGAGATGCCCCATGAAAAGGTTAAGGATACTGTTTGCGTTGTTTTATGTTATTACCTCCTCTACCTATAGCCAGCAAGTAGACTGCGCCAATATTGGCTTTGAGACAGGAACAGCTTTGGGATGGACTTTGTCTAATGGCATAGTAGCCGTAGATGCCAATTTAAAAGTAGCTTACCAAAATGAAACCCCAGGTACAATAGGAGCCAGACATCTAATTACCAGTTTATCTGATGGTTTTGACAAAAAAATCACCAATGAACAAATCCCTATGGTTGCTCCAGGAAGTAAGCACTCTATTCGACTTGGTACTGATTTTTCCAGAGGTGGAGGTACATTTGACCGTATCAAAACCTCTTTTATCGTTACACCCGATAATACCCTCTTCCAATATCAGTTTGCAGTGATTCTCCAAAATGATAACCGACACTTCGACTACCAGAAGCCTGGATTTTCTATCGAAATAACCGATAGCAACGGACAACAGCTTTCCTGCAATTTTTTCGGGATACAGCTTCAGAATGGTGGCACAACTCAGGGGTTTAAAACCCAAGGGGACTTAGAATATAAAAACTGGACAACGGGTGCCATTGACTTACGTAACTATATTGGTAAAACCATTAACATTGAAGTAACTGCCCACGGATGCACGAGGCAAGAACACTTTGGCTATGCCTATTTTGATGCTCAATGTGTCAAGTCAGAGATTAAAGTAACTGCTTTATGCCCTGATGAGCAAGGGCTTATGGTTTTAAAAGCTCCTGAAGGATTTGGAAGCTATGCTTGGAGCAACGGTGATAAAATGTCTCAAACACGAGTTAAAGCCAATCTGGGAGATATTTACTCTGTCAAAATATCTCCACTGGATAAACTCAATGAATCATGTCTGCTTCAATTAGATTATAAAATCAACTATTATAAAGCAGATACTACTATCAATGCTGTTTTGTGCGAAGGTGAAACTTTCACGGTAGATAATAAGGTATATACAAGTTCTGGAACTTATGTCAATACCATCCGTCGAAGTAATGTGTGCGATAGTACCATAAGACTCAACTTGAAGATTATTCCCATTGCTCGTCATTCGCAGTCATTAGTTATTTGTAAAGGAAAAAGTATTACTGTTGGCGACTCTGTTTACTCAAAAACAGGGACTTATATCAATCATATTATTCGGCGCTCGGGTTGCGATAGCATTATAACGACTAATTTACTGGTAGAAGATTTTAATTTTGAGATCACAGGCAATCAATCCATTGTTGAGGATGACAGTACCCGTTTGGAAGTGCAAATTTTGCCACCTGGCGCGTATAGCTATCAATGGAGTCCACCGACAGGTGTTGCCTGTGCTAATTGCCCTGCCACTTGGGTACATCCTACAAACACAACACTATATACGGTATCTGTCAAAAACGCCAGTCAAGCTTGTCAGAAAAGTGATAAAATAACCGTGTCTGTTTTACCATGTAATGTTTACATTCCCGATATTTTTTCTCCCAACAACGACCAACAAAACGACATTTTCTTTGTACATGGTAATACTTGCGTAAAGCAAATAAAGGAAATGGTATTGTATGACCGCTGGGGCGAAGTCATTTATTATAAAGAAAATTTCCCAGCTTCTGACTCACAACAGGGCTGGGATGGCAGGTATTTGGGAAATATCGTAGGTACTGGCGTATATACCTACAAAATTTTGGTAGAATTTACCAATGGAAAAACAAATAAGTATTTAGGAGCTGTGACGCTACTTCGGTAATTGTTTGTCCATTTATTTAATCAAAAGTACTTTTCCTGTTATTTTAACACCTTCCACAACGGGTATGTCTTGCCCATTTTTCTTTACACTGACTTTATATAAATAAACCCCTGTCGAAAGACCTAACGTATTTGTCCAAATCCACTCATTTACCCCCACTTTTGGCAGAAGATTCACAGATTTAACTACTCGCCCCATCATATCTGATACTGTAATCGTAGCTTCAGTAGGAGCTTCTTTTCCTGAAATCGTGAAAGCAAATCTCAACAAATCACCGAAAGGATTGGGCGTAGCTTCTACAGTTACGAGACGTTGCTCATTGATTATGCGAAAAGTAATCTGATAAATACCCGTACGATTGTTGGTTGCATCTGCCCCTTGCGCCTGCAAGGTATAAACACCGTCGGGAAGGGTATTGGGGCGATATTCAATCTTAACAACATTTTGATTGTCAGCTGGAATGAATTTAAGCAAAGAACTGTTGAAACTGATTCGCTGGAAGTTGGTTTGATTCGGTCTTTTCAAAAACAAATCAATTCCAAGCGTATCTTTTTTAAACAAAAAGCGATTTTCATCTTTGAGTTGTACCAAAATCACGGGATTGGCCGAAACTATCTCACCGTCTTTGATACGCTGCCCATCAAAAACTACGTCCAAGACAGGCGCAAGCCGATCAGGAACGACCGTAAAAGGCAAATTGATAACATTATTGGCATAGTTTTGTTCGGGTTGGCGGCGTGGATTAAAATTGACCAACAACCGATTTTCCCCTCCCCTTCCCACTGTTGGAATTGTAATACTATAAGTTGCTTCCTGATTAGGAGTAAGTCGAGGAAGAATTCGTTCAGTGATTTGAGGCAATCCACTGACACCCAGAAGCGTTTGCTGTACTACAACTGAATCACGAAACGCCACATTCGATATGTTTTTGAAAGCTACGTTTACTGTCAGTGGTTCGCCTTCTTGGCGTTCGACGAGTCCGTTTAAATTAGTAGTAGCACTTCCTTCTGCTACGGGCGTGTAAGTGACAAGCCAATTTTGTAGCTGAACAGGATCTAAAACACTCACGTCTGTATTATTCAAGTATAAGCGTAGCCGTAAAAAAGGGTAATTTCCTGCATTTATATTTTTCAAATCAATTTTCTCCAAGGGTTGATTTGCCAGTAAAAGCGTTTCTTTTCCACCAAGGTCTATTCCAATCACCTCCACATTTGCTTGGGTTTTTCCCCCTATAGCACCCCGTCCAGTACTCGTAGCACTCTGCCAGCTACTCGCAGGTCCAATGAGTGAAGACACAATTTCTCCTTTCCCTTTAGTACTTTTTAGGGTATAATTATCCAGCGTGAAAGTCCGAATACTAGGTGCAATGTCGGTTGGGTCAGGCACAATTTCAAGGGTGGGCTGTTTAGCTCCTTTTTGAATAATCAATAGGTAAGGGCTTTGCAAACGCGACAAACTTGCATCATTCAACCCTAACTCTTTTAATTTAGCAATTTCGGAAGCAGGCCAAAAATCAAATCTTACTGTATTTAAGGTCATCAGCACAATCCAATCTCCTACTGGCACAGCGTCAATCCAACGGCTCAACAATTTGTTGTTAATGATTTCACGTTGACGCAAGGTATTCATCGCATAAGGCGGGTTACCACAATTGAGGCTTGGCATCACGGAGTATGCCTGCAAATTGTCGCGATGAAGCGCCGTAGCTACAATATTGGTACCAGGTCTCCACCCATCTATCTGATCAAAAGTAGTACAGTTACCTCCGACTACAAATAGGATGTCATTGATTGAAAGTTGGGATGCCTTATAGCCTTCATTAAAAGCCCCCACTGAGCCTCCCGCCACTACTGCTTTGATGGGTGTCGAAATAGTTTTATAGCTCCAAGTGGGTTGCGAAGTAATGGAAAGATTGATGTCAAGGGGAGTAGCTTTCGTAAACTGAGGTGATTGGCGTTGTGTCCAGCCTTCTCCTCCGTTTTGAACGTAAGTAAATGAGCTTTCGGACCAAACATTGTCATTTCCTGCTGGGCGATCGGCATAGCGAATCCGCCAGTAATACGTGGTGCTATCACGGTTCAAAAGCGTAACTTTCCAAGTAGGCAACATCGCCGAAGTTACACTTTGTGTCTTTTTAAAAAGACTATTAAATCGGGCGGTTGTGTCCAATTCAAAAATGTAATTTCTGCTTGCATTATCAATCTGCTGAGCCAGTAGCTGTACCATAGGTTGGCTATTTTCAATTGTCGAAACAATAGCATACTCGGCAGGTAACAGCGGATAAGCCCCTGCTACTGGAAGCGATACTTCCAATGAGGCGACGTTATTAGGCTTATTCATTTCAGCTAAAATACCATTAGGGTCAAGCAATATCTCAAAGCGATTTAAGCCGCTTTGGCTGCGATCGTGGGGAATGCAAAAACGCAGTGTATCCTGATAAGCCACTGACGGAAAAGTAGCTTCATAAATAGTAGTAGCTCCGTCGCGGGTAGTGCGTACAAGTCGCACGGGCAGCAATTCTTTACGATACAAACCCAAATTGGAAACCACCAATCGCACTTCTAAAGAATCACTCAATGGCTCAAATACCGCTCCGTTTTTTCCACTCACCAAAATCCCTTGGCTATTTACAGTATAGTCAGGTTGTTTAGTCGGAAAAAGTATTACCGCTGGGTCACCCTGCAAACTCATTTGCTGTGCATCGGCCTGATAAATAGGATCATCTGGGTACTTGGCCAATGTTTTTCGGATGATTTTTTGGTGAACTTCCCCAAACGGGCGATTGAAGTTGGTGCTATCGCCTAACAATGTTTCATAAAAAGTATTGGCAAAATCTCGTAGCGAGTAAACAAACGCTAAATTGGAATGTGCCAAAAATAAAATAGCCCCTCGGTCTTTGGCACTAATCCAATCAACGGGAAAAGTAGTGGCACCAAAAGTAAAGTTCCCAACAATACAGCCGTTGGCATACACCAAAGGATAACGGCCTTTATTTCTATACCCTAACACATCTGTTGATACAAACCCAATGTCAATATCGGTAACATCTAAACTTGAGTGTCCAAAAAGAGTTATGATTCCTGCCCCTTCATTCACTTCATTGGCAATGCCTACATATTCTATGGCTTCATCCGTTTTTTTAGTAATGGTTGTAATTTTTGCTCCCAAGTACTGTTGCTGGGCTTTTTGCTTAAACTCCTCCATAATGCGCAAGAACTGCCCCTGTTCAAATGAGTTCGTTCCCCCGCTGAGATGCAGGATATTCTTGCGCCAAAGGGCATTCATGGGCGTGGCTTCGTGTTCCTTTACTTTCTCCAAATAATTCAAAACGGCTTGTGGACTATCCGTCCAAAGGCGTCCTGTAGGTAAGGAAGCTACTAATTGCGGTTGGCCTTTTAATCCGTGTGAAAATAGATTGTCTGACCCTGGCCAACCAAAAGTTGGCACCATGTCCAGATTTCTAAGATTACCAACACTACGGTTAAAATCAATCTGTTGCGTACGTCCAACGATAAACAAGAACTTTGGATTTCCTTTTTCGACCATAAATTCCACAAAACGACGCACCGCCAAGGGGCTAAATTCGCCGTAGTTGAACTGATCAACCAACAAATCCATCTGTACAATCAATGTATCGTATTTCCCCCCTGCTATTGAAGCACGATACCCCCCAAACTGTTTGACAGCATTGGCCAAATTTCGGTGGGTTACAATGAGGTAATTGGCTTTGGTGGGGTCAATATTGCGAAAATTGACCCGCTGAATACTCTGCACCGCCAAGGGTGAACGCGTTGCAAAAATCGTCTTTTCGGCATTTGTACCTCTCACAACAGCTTTCAAAGTAGCATTATCGAATGTTGCCCCAATCTGCCCTACGTTATTTTTGTCGCTTATGTCAAACAAACGCGTGTTGGTGGTAGCATTGGGAATTTCAAGGTAAGACTTGGCTGCCGTGTTGGGATTGAGATAAAAGTATTTTTGGGTTTTGTTCCGTAAATCAAAACGCTGAGGATAACGAAGACGATAGTAAGTTATGCTATAAACAT
This sequence comes from Runella sp., assembly GCA_039810845.1. GTDB lineage: Bacteria > Bacteroidota > Bacteroidia > Cytophagales > Spirosomataceae > Runella. The sequence continues at coordinate 10,551 of JBDHXS010000031.1, forward strand.
CTTCTGGCTGATTGGGGAAACCACCGCGTGAAACCATCGCGATAGAAATACGATTACTGTCCAACGAAATATCTGAAAACGCTATTTCACGCTGTACTAGCAAGGCATTTTGGTAACTAAAACGTACCGTATCCACTAAGCGATTGGCGATAGCGCCACTTCCTACTTTGATTTCAATAAAATGTTGACGGTGGTCTCGCCCCATAAGATGCAATTCTAACTGCGGTTTGAACGCCGTCCGAACAAGATTTTCGAGTTCTATTCTTTTTTGACTGACTTTATTAATACCGATTTCTGGTCCCGTCCAACCTTCTCCAAAATCATAATACGAATGTTGCGCCCCACCCGATGCCCCCAAAGGATACATCAACCCTTCAGACATTCCAACGTAATTATAACTTGCAATATTAGAAATCAATAAATCTTCACGGTGATATGCCTCAGCGGCGAGGTTAGTTGTATTGGATTCTTGATAAAATGTCATCCGTTTTCCAGCTTGACCATCAAGTCGCCAAGTCAGAAAATAGGCTGTCGTATCGGAATAGAGATTGTAAATTTTGTGCGGCTGTGCGCTGTGTGGAATATAAAGCAGTGAGTCTTGCGTACCGTCGTTGCCTTCTCCGTAAAACTCAATAAAATCGGTATCATCAAAACGATTGTCAGCTTCTCCTTGCACAAAAATGGCCTGCTCTTGTCCTCGAAAAAATAACTGCATCGAGGTAGGATTAACGGTACTTAAAGGAAAACCCGCTTGCCTTAACTCACTAGCAGAGATGCGATATAGCCCTTTTTGAGCCACTGGAATTTTAAAATACGTTTGTTGAAAATTAATCCACTCATTACCAAAGCGTTGGGCTTGGACGGATGCCGTGTGGAAGATAAAAAACAAAGTCAATAGCCTAATGCTGACCACTAATCGAACGCTCATCGGGATTCATTCGCTGATTTGAAGACGCAAGTTAGGCACTGATGCAAGAAATGCCAAACCGCTCAGAAGATGTTCTTGTGCAGTTAGGAAAGATTTGACACAAAAAATGTTATGCTTGCAGAGCAATTTTTGTAAAAAAATTGTTTGCTTTGTAGTAAATTGTAAAAAACAGCGAAACAACCTTAAAACATGAACGCATACATTGTAGCAGGCTACCGTACTGCGGTAGGCAAAGCCCCCAAAGGCACTTTTCGTTTTACCCGCCCCGACGACCTCGGAGCAGATGTGATTAAGCACATGATGGCGCAACTTCCTCAATTAGATCCCGCTCGTGTGGACGACCTCATCGTGGGAAATGCCGTTCCCGAAGCTGAACAAGGGATGCAGATTGCCCGTTATATTTCTTTATTGTCACTTCCCAAAAGTGTCCCAGGGTTTACTATCAATCGCTACTGCGGCTCAGGAGTAGAAGCAATTGCCATCGCTGCTGCCAAAATTCACGCGGGTATTGCCGACTGTATTGTGGCGGGTGGTGTAGAGTCTATGTCAATGGTACCTACTACAGGCTGGAAAACAGCGCTGAACTACGAAATTGCCAAAGAACACGCCGACTACTACATTGGTATGGGCTTAACAGCTGAGCAAGTTGCCAATCAGTTCAAAATTAGTAGAGAAGAACAAGATGCGTTTTCTTTTGCTTCGCACCAAAAAGCCCTCACAGCCCAAGCTGCTGGTAAATTTGACGCTGAAATTGTACCGATTACGGTAAAAGAAACTTTCTTTGATACCAACTCGGGTAAAAAGAAAACCAAAGAATACATCGTAAACAAAGACGAAGGCCCACGCGCCGACACTACGCTTGAAGCACTTGGCCGTTTGAAACCCGTTTTCGCAGCAGGAGGGAGCGTTACGGCTGGAAATTCCTCTCAAACTTCAGATGGCGCGGCTTTCGTAGTAGTTATGTCCGAAAAAATGGTCAATGAGTTGAATCTCAAACCTATCGCACGAATGATGTCGTATGCCTCCGCAGGCGTAGAGCCTCGGATTATGGGTATTGGTCCAGTAGCAGCTATTCCGATTGCGCTTAAACAGGCAGGTTTAAGCCTGAATGATATTGACCAAATTGAACTCAATGAGGCTTTTGCTGCCCAATCGTTGGCTGTGATTAAAGAATTGGATATTGACGTAACCAAACTGAATCCCAACGGTGGTGCCATTGCTCTTGGACATGCTCTTGGCTCAACAGGGGCTCGTTTATCTGTGCAGCTATTCAACGAAATGCGCCGCCGCAATCAAAAATACGGCATGGTAACTGCCTGTGTAGGTGGTGGACAAGGCGTGGCAGGGATTTATGAATTCTTAAATTAATACTTTTCAAAAGGCGCGGAGCATAGGGCTTTTGGGAAAATCCTATGTTCCGCGCCTTTTGCCCTTTGCCAGTTAGTCCTTCACTGCAATCACCGAAATCTCTACATTTGCATCTTTGGGTAGTCGAGCCACTTCTACGGTTTCACGAGCGGGGTATTGCCCAGTAAAGAAATGCCCATATATTTCATTGACCTTCGCGAAATTGTTCATGTCTTTCAAGAAAATACTGCTCTTGATGATATTGTGATAGGTAAGCCCCGCCTCTTTCAAGATCGCACCAATGTTGAGCATTACTTGACGCGCTTCGTTTTCAATGTTTCCCGTCACCAACTCTCCGTTAGCAGGGTCAATGGGAATTTGGCCTGATACGTACAGTATATCCCCCACCATTACAGCCTGTGAATAAGGGCCTATGGGTGCAGGTGCGGCTGTTGTAAAAATGATTTTCTTTGACATCGTTTTATGTTTTTAGACTCGTAAGTGATTATTTATAGTTCAGGTATTATACTAATACTTTTTTACCACCTGCGGCAATCGATTTGTAGATGGCTTCAATCACTTTCATATCTTTCAAACCCTCTTCTCCTGTCATATTGGGGTCGGGGGTACCGTTGAGAATACAGTCGGCCAGTCCATCCATCTGCCATGTTTGGTGCATTTTGGTGGTATCCCAACTCATTTCACCTTTGTGGGTGCGACCTTTAATGGGGCCATAGCCAAAAGCTGGACTGAGATCAACATAGCCTTTTTCGCCGATGACATAGAGCCGTTCAAAGTTATTAAAATTGTATGTGGTAGCGCAGGAGGCTATTGCACCACTCGGAAAACCCATTTGGAAAGAAATGGTTTCGTCCACTTCTTTAAATTTTACTGGGTCGGTTTTGGCTTCTTCAGCCGACACCCAAACGGGTTCTTCGCCTGTGGCGTATCGAGCACCATTGATGCAATACACCCCGACATCCATTAAAGCCCCACCGCCAGCCAGTGCTTTTTTGAGCCTCCACTGATTCGGGTCACCGCTTTTGAAACCATCATAGGTATTGACATGCATGATTTTTCCCAGTTCGCCTGCTTTCCGCATTCGTATCAATTCGCGAGTATAGGGCTCAAAATGCAGTCGGTAGCCAATGTAAAGCTTCACATTGGCTTTTTTACAGGCGGCAATCATCTCCTCTGCCTGTTTTACACTCACACTCATCGGTTTTTCACAAATGACATGTTTCCCCATTTTAGCTGCCCTAATTACATACTCGTGGTGCATCGAATTGGGGAGTATGATATAAACGGCATCAATTTTGGGGTTGTCTTTGATTTGCTCGAAGTTTTGGTAACTGTAAAAATTGGCTTTATCCAATCCGAATTGTGACGACCATTTGTCTATTTTAGCAGGAGTGCCCGTAACACCGCCCACGAGTTTGGCCAATTTACAATCTTTCATGGCACGTGCTACCCGTTCGGCATAGCTACCCAAACCGACAAGTGCTACTCCGAGCTGTTTACCGTCAGCAGGTAGGGCATGAGCGTCGTTGTTATTGGAAACTAAACTTAGCGTAAGAGCTGAACCGCCTACTTTACGAAGAAAATCACGACGAGAGTCCATAGTATGAGATAGAGATTTGTTTTAACTAAAAGCACTTACATCGCTTTTTCTTTCGGGCTTATCCATTAAATTTACGGTATCTGCAAAGTTTGTTTATTTTTGGCGTTTTAATTTTTACGAATTCCTACTCATCTCAAACAAAACCCAATGAGAAATACTGTTTTACTTTTGACAGGATTATTGCTAACCCTTCAATCTTTTGCTCAACTTCAATCTCCTACTCAATTTTTTGGCTTTGCTCCCGGTGAGCAAATGGTGCCTACCCATCGTTTGTACCAATACGCTGAGCATGCCGCCCAACAAGTACCCGCCAAAGTAAAAATCATGACCTACGGGCAGACTTACGAAAAGCGTCCTTTGATTATGTTGGTTGTGAGCTCGGAAGAAAACATGCGCAATCTGGAGCAAATTCGTACTGACCACCTCAAAAGTATCGGTATGATGACTGGTCAACCCACATCAAAAACGCGTCCAGCAGTAGTGTGGATGAGCTACAATGTTCATGGCAATGAAGCGACCAACTCTGCCGCTTTTCCTAAAATATTGAATGAGTTGTTAGCAGGCGGTGCTGTTTCAGAAAAAATCTTAAAAAATACCATCGTTATTTTAGCACCTTGCCTCAATCCTGATGGCCATGATCGCTATGTAAACTGGTATAATCAAAAAATAGGAAGTTCACCCAATGCCAATACCTCAGCTTGGGAACATGGTGAACCATGGCCTGGAGGACGTTATTCTCATTACTTATTTGACCCCAACCGCGATTGGGCATGGCAAACGCAGGAAATTACTCGTCAACTGATTGCTGCTTATCACCAATGGATGCCTCATGTACATGGCGATTTCCATGAAATGGGACCTAATAGTCCTTACTATTTTGCGCCTTCGGCCAAACCTTACCACGAAGACATCACCCCGTGGCAACGTGAAATGCAGGATGTGGTAGGCACTTACAACAAACGTTATTTTGACCGTAACAACTGGCTTTATTATACCCGCGAACGCTTTGACTTGCTGTATCCGAGCTATGGCGATACCTGGCCTACCTATAACGGAGCCATTGCCATGACCTACGAACAAGGTGGTGGCGGTGTCGCAGGATTGGCTTATGACCGCCCAGATGAAGGAGATACCCTACGACTTACCGACCGCGTAGCGCACGTTTCGGCGGCGAGTATTGCTACTATGGAAGCTATCGCCGACCGTTCTGCGAAGGTAGTAGATGAATTTATTAAATTTTATGACCGTAATCAAAACAACCCGATTGGCATTTATAAATCGTATGTTGTCAAAACGGCTGGTGACGAAGGTCGTGTCAAAGCCTTAAAAGAGTTGTTGGACAAAAACCAGATTCGTTACGGTTATTCGAGTGATGCCAGGGCTTTGATGGGGTACAATTATTTGACTCAAAAAGACGAATCGTTTCGGACAGAGGCAGGCGATTTGGTCATTAGTGCATACCAATCCAAATCTAATTTGTTGAAGATTTTATTTGAAACCAAGCCCATGCTTGAAGATTCGGTAACCTATGATATTACCTCTTGGTGCGTACCTTTGGCGTTTGGTGTGAAAACGTATGGGGTGAAGGAAAAATTGACACCAAGTCAGCAATCGGCAATCGGCAATCAACAATCGCCTATCACTGGCAAGCCTTATGCCTATTTGGCAACTTGGAAATCAGCGGAAGATGCGAAGTTTTTAGCGGCTATTTCCAAGCAAAAAGTACGAGCGCGTGCTGCCGAAAAATCTTTTGAAATAGGAGGGAAAGCCTATGCACCAGGTACGCTTGTTATTACTCGCGCGGGCAACGAAGCACTGGGCGATGCTTTTGATAAGATCGTTCAGACCGAAGCGGCAAAATTGGGCGTCATTCTTACGCCCACCGAAGGCGGCGGTGCTACCAAAGGTTCAGATTTTGGCTCGGACTATGTCTATAATCTCAAAGCTACCCCGCGTGTAGGGTTGCTGGCGGGAGAAGGTACTTCCATGACGACTGTGGGTGAAGTTTGGCATTTGTTTGATCAGGAACTCAAGTATCCCCTTACGCTGATTGATCCTAATAGCCGTTTTGGAAGCGGAATCCCTTTTGCAAAATTGGATGTATTGATTATCCCAACAGGTTTTGGCGTGAATCTTCTTCGTGAAAGTCAATTTCCTGCCTTACGTGAATGGCTTCGCGGCGGTGGACGATTGATTTTGATGGAAAATGCCACCAGCTTACTGGCCGATAAAGAAGGGTTTGGTCTAAAAAATAAAAAAGATGACGCTAAAAAAACGGATAAAAAAGTTTCTGCCGACAGCTTGAAAGTATATGCCAACCGCGAGCGCGAATCGGTATCCGACGATAGCCCGGGAAGTATTTACAAGATCAAGTTGGATAATACGCATCCCTTGGCTTTTGGCTTCCCGGATCATTTCTTTGCCTTGGTTAACAATACCTATAACTATGAATTCCTGAAAGATGGATGGAATGTGGGGTATTTGAAAAAAGAAAAAGAAGGCTACGTGGCTGGTTTTACAGGTAAAAATGTAAAGGAAAAACTGCAAAACGCGCTTTTCTACGGCGTAGAAGAAGTAGGTCGCGGCAAAATCGTTTACATGGCCAATGACCCCCTATTCCGAGGCTTTTGGTACAACGGCAAATTGCTGTTTGCAAATGCTGTGTTTATGCTGCCTTAATCGGTCAACTAAAAAAATATAAAAAAACCTGCTGATGAAGCAGGTTTTTTTATAACTACTCAGTGAATTATTTCACAATCACAAACTTACGAGAAACCGTTTTCTCCTGTGTTTCCATCCGTACGACATAACTACCCTCAGGCTGTGCCGACAAATCGGTTTGGTTTTGTCCCCAACCGCCTTCGCCTACCAATCCTTTCTGAATCAAGACTTGGCCTTTGGCATTGATAAATTGTAAACTTGCCTTTTGCCCCTTCTCCAACTTATAGCGCACCGTTACCTTTCCATCTGTGGGGTTGGGATAGAGTTGCAACGTTTGGGTATCTTCCCCCATCGCCTCTTTCTCCCCTGCCACCCCGATGCGACCGCCGCTCTGGATACAGACTTTCTTAAAACACAGATAGGATGCTCCGCTGCTGAGACTAACGGTATTGTTTCCCGCAGTGATCGAAGCCGTCCCCAGCGTAATCTCTGGGTAATCGTTGATGCCTGTTTGGTTGACGTTAACCGTTTGGACACTACCGCCATTGACCGACCAACGAATCACCCCCGGCCCTTCGTGGGAACGATACAACACTTTAATCGTATGCACTGTGGCATTGGAAGCACTGACCGAGTAATTCTGTACTTCGTATTGATTGCCCGAACACTGAATGGACTCTGAACTACAACTCGAACTGCCTCCGCTGCACCCGCTGACGGTCACGTTTACATTGCCACTTTGGTTGTTGCAACCTGATTTAGAAGCCGTGACCGTATAGGTATAAGTGCCGTTGGAGGAGGGAACGTTGGTATTGATGGAACTACCGCTGCCGCTCAAACCGTTGCCGCTCCACGAATAATTGACGCTGCCACAATCACTACCCGAACAGTTGGCGTTGAGGGTGATGCTTGCCCCACAGCTTGGGTTTTGATTGCTGCTGCCGGGCGAAACGCTGAAATTGCAATTACCTCCGCTGCCGCCATCGAATGGTATCAACCGATTGCCCAGGATAGGCCGCTCCAAAGCCCCGTTGGGCAGTTGCCAACCCACAGCCAAATTATCGCCGCCGCCACCTTCTTTCATCAATGCCTCTACGTAGTAGCGTTGGCCTGCTTGCAGGGTGACGGGGGCTGATTGTTGGGTACTGAACCAGCCCCATTCCAAGGAGGGTGTCCAGTTGGTATGGTAGGCAATGCGGCTCAGGTTGGTGGGTTGGTCATTACCGCTTATCCAGAGTTCGGAATTATCATCACCTGCTACCCAAAAGGTGTAGTTGCCCGTGGTAGGTGGACACACGTACCCCCTTATACGTACCCCGTAGTTATCCAGAATATTGAGCGGAGCCTCAAAGGAGTTAAGCGTTTGGGTATGTGAGGGGCTGTTATTGAGGTTATTGGTATTGTTGCGCAGGTCTTGGATGGAAGTGCCACCGCCGATGTTCTCCCAACGTTGGTAGCTGATACTGCCCACGTTGGGGCAGGTGGAGCTGCCATCTCCACAGTTGACGTTGATATTAACAGTAGTAGTTTTGGCATTGCAATAACCATACTTGTTCGTTGTAAGTGTATAGGTATAAGTTCCAGTAGTGTTGGGTACAGTTATGATTTTTGGAGAACCCCCAGAGTTGTAAGGATCTACTCCCTGCCCTGACCAATCATAACTGAGACCAGTACAGCCACCGCCATTACAAGTTGGATTGCAACCTTGACCGGAGCAGCTTGCGGTTAGTGTGATACTTGCTCCACAGGCCGGGTTATTGTTACTGACTGAAATAGAGGGCGTAAAATCACAATCAACGGCATCGGTTGAACACACCAAGAAAGGGGCTAAATTAACTGCTTGCCACGCATTTTGTACCTGGCGCATTTCAAACGAACATTCTCCATATAAATCTCTGGCGGCGGAAATGGTAGCATTCCGAAAATCGGCATATCCCCAATTGGACTGTATGTAATTGTACGCACCGTACACTATTTTTTCTGCCTTTTCATACTCAATGGGTCTGACAATATTATGCTGAGGAAGTGGGTTGTTAAATCCGGTATTTATCAAGTAAAACCACCGATTGATAAACCCTGTATTTTGATGAGGGCCACTATTGGGGTTCCAGTTTGGCCCTTCAAAGGTAGCAGGTTGGCCTGTTGCTTCCGGATTCGCCATGTTTCTTTGTGCCCATGCAGGAAATTCATCACCTAATACCCAATTCCAGTTAGAGGTAGTATAACGTTCTAAAGAAGTACCCCAAATGTCAGAAATGGCCTCATTAAGCGTAGCAGCTTCTCCAAATGGGACTAATCCCCCACGATGGTCGGTGATACCATGACCGTATTCATGTCCATATACATCTGAAGTAGCCATAGTTTGTGTTTCAATTCTTCCAAACTGCATCATATTGATTGTTCTTGCTGTATTATTTGTCCAACGAGCATTCGTTTCATCAAATCCAACAATCACACGGGCAATATTACCGCTGCCATTGATGCCGTTTCGGCCAAACTTACCGGAATAATATTGAAAGGCCTGTTGCCCAAACCAATGAGCGGTAGCTGCTTCTTGGTTGTTGTTACCCCATTGGGTATTGGGATTGACTACTTCGGGCAGGTTGTTCCAAATCAAATCCGGATTTGCCGCAAAATTACCTTGATTAGTGATACGCGTTTGCAAAGCATTGGCTTGGGAAGTATTGAATCGTAAGGCAAACCCTTGCCCGTTGAAGGCAGACTCGGTCTCAAAAGTGCGGTTAGTCCCGTGTCTTGCCGCATTTAGGGGGTTGAAGGTAGAGGCCACCAGAGCCGCATGGGGCATAGCCATTGGTGCATCTTCTGTTTTCATCATTGAGGATTTTCCGGTATGTGGATGAAAACATTTGAGCGTGAGTGGATCACGGCGGAAAATCTCGCCCGTTACAGCATTGACATACACGGCATGGGCATCGTCTTTGCCGAACACATCAAATTGATACGCTAATACATAGTTTTCTTTGACTACTTCAGGTTGATTTCGGGCAATGAGCAGTACGCCCACGGGAGGTTTGTTATCTCCTTTAAAATCCTTGACGGTTAGCCCTTTATCGGCCAATGCAATCTCCAAGGCTTTCGGCTCGCCAATGCGTTTGTTGACATCTATGTCCAGCAGTTCGACGATTTTTCCGTGGGCAGTACGTACTTCTCCGTTAGCCGAATGCAATGAAAATTCAGCCCCTTCAACGGGGATATTTCGGAAATGGAGTTGGTAGCGTTGGTGACGGAC
>JBDHXS010000032.1:0-20044 GCA_039810845.1 Runella sp.
AAATTTCCAGATTCAGCCCAATATCGTACAAGGTCTTATCTTTCGACAAGGTTACCGTTTGTGCTGACAGTCTGAGTATTAAACTAAAAATGAGCAGGCCAAGAACCCCGAATCGTTTTTTCATCCTATTGAATGTCTCCACCCAAATGTAGTAAAATCAAAGAACAAAGCGCCACAGAAATATAACGTGGAAATCATTACTGAAAACCTATGTTTTGCGCGATTAGCGTAAAATCTACTGCAAATCAAACAAATCCCTTAGCTTCTTTTCAATAAGATGATGATAATTGACGAGAAGGACTCCCAATTGTCGCTGAACTAAGGATTGAGGAATAGTTACCAAACGATGTAGTCTAATCGCGGAATCAATTTTCAAGCCAGTACTTTTAAAATTGGGATTTATGGAAAGAACGGGTACGTCGCTTGGTTCGGTAGCTTTAGCAATTTGGCTTGTAATAAAACAGATTACGAGGTGGTTATAAATCCCAATTGAGTCGGTAAGACAAAGTGCAGGACGTAGTTTTGTACCTGTCAAATCATCAAAAGGAAAAGGCACAAGCACAATTTTATTTTTCATTATCTAAAGGGTATCCGTCAGTAAGAGAATACAAGTCTTCGGCCTCGTCGAGTAGAAAATCGAACACAACATTAGAGGATACTGCACCCAACCATTCTTCTGTGTCTTCTGAGGTATCGGGGAGTAATACTAAAACCCGCACGCGTTGATTTCGAATGTGCAGAGGCGCATTGAGCTTTAAGTATCCTTTCTTATCTATCATTCCATTGGATTCAATAGCTACCATGATTTTTTGTTTTTACAAAAATAAGAAATCTCCTTCTTTTATAAAACATATAAAGCCGTTTTATCAACTGGAGAACGTTTTCACCTCAAATGCAAATATCATGGAAACCATTACTAAAAACCATGGTTTTCGCGATTGCGGACGGAAGCTTTATGTCGGTACTTTGTTGGGAAATGTAAGAGGGGGCAACCTCACAGCAGCGGCCGACCGTCCACAGCTTCGTAAAGCGTTTTGCCCATTTCAGAAAGTAATTCCCGGAGTTCGTAAAGTCGAGGATGCAGGTTTCAATGAAGTTATAGAAATTAGGACATAGTAAGCGTTTCAAACCCAAAAAATCACCATGACCGCCTTATCCCACCCCACTACCCACTCCTTGGCGCAGTTGTCGCTCTTGGCAGGGCAGCAGCAGATTGCCTTCACCGACATTGTCTTTATCGAAGGACAAGGAAACTACACCGCGTTCCACATCCGCCACGGCCAACGCATCCTGACCTCCAAATCGCTGAGTTTTTACCGCGATAAATTACCCGCCCAACTCCTGCGCGTTCACAAATCTTACTTTGTCAATACCCTATTTATCAAGGGTTTTGACAAGGAAGCGGTATATTTAACCGGAGGTCAACGGCTGCCCGTTTCGCGACGGCGGCGACGAGAGGTAAAGACGCAAACGCTCCTTCAAAAAATCTAATAATCCTCAACTCTCTCTTTAGCATTATGAAAACTACATTTACTTTTCTCCTATTTATTACATTGGTAGTAGGCTTTACCTCACTTGCCTTTGGCCAAGCGGCGGAAACGACCCCCAACGGCACGCTGATTTCTAACCAAAGTGGCAACGCCGCCATGCCTGCCTCGGCCATTTTGGAAATGCGAAGCACCAACAAAGGAATGCTTCCGCCCCGCATGACTACCGCTCAAATCAACGGCATTGCTTCGCCTACCAAGGGATTGATGGCTTATGATACCGACCTTAACTGCCTAAAGGCGTATGATGGTACCAAATGGGATTGCGTGGGCGCCGATGTGGTTGCTTCAACGCCCTTGAGTTCGTCTTTTGCCTATCAATCTATTACTGATAATGATGTGTATCCCAAAGCCATTTCAGCCGATAATTCCGGCAATACCGTTTCGGTAGGTTCTTTTCGAGGAGCGGTTACTTTTGGCAAAAACATCAATAGTATGACCCTGACTTCTTTGGGTGATTATGACGGTTTTATCGCAAAACATGACCCTAACGGGAATTTACTATGGGCTACTCAAATTGGCGGAAGCGTTAATGAACAAGACATTAAGGATGTGGATGTGGATAATGCGGGTAATGTGGCAGTTACAGGTTACCTGAAAGGAACTACTACTTTCTATTCAACCAATGGTGGTTCAAGTTCTTTTACAACCAGTAATAACAGCTATTCCCAAATTTTTGTGGCTAAATTCAATGCCTCAGGGGTGCTTCAATGGTTTAAAACAGCTGGTTCTTCGGGCAATTATCATTGCGAAGGAAGAGGAGTTGCTTTTGATGGTGCTGGAAATGTTTTTTTTACTGGCTTTTATAGAGGTGGTGTTGCATTTGCAGGCCCAACTTTAAATTCAATTAGCACTACCGATGACATTTTTATTGCCAAATTAAATTCGTCAGGCGACTATACTTGGGTAAAAACCGCCGGCGGTACCAGCAATACAGAAGGTGGTTATCGCTTAGTCTGTGATAATTCCAATAATGTCTATCTTTTCGGTTATTATTCGGGTACAGCTAATTTTGGCGAAAATGCTTCGGTCGTTAGCTACACTTCAAGGGGCGAATATGATCTCTTTCTTGCAAAATATGATCCCAACGGAGAATTAAGTTGGGCCAAAACGGCTGGAGGTATTTATCAGGATTACTTGGGGGATATAACCTATTCATCCGTTGCAAATGCAATTTATATAGCTGGAAGCTACCGTGCCACCATCACTTTTGGTCCGGGATTAGGTTCAAATCCACTCGCATCAGTTGGTTCAAGTACAAGCTATTATAATGGCTTTTTAGCTAAATATGACTTGAATGGAAATATTCAATGGTCAGTACGAAATGGCAACACCAATAGCGAACATAACTACTCCAATGGAGTTTCGTGCGATAATTTGGGCAATCCTTACATCACTGGAGGTATGCAATATGATAGTTATTTTTACTCTTACAATTCTGCCACTAATTATTATGTACGCGGAGTCCAATACAGAGAGCCGTACATTGCAAAGTACAATACTTCTGGTGCTTTATCGTGGGTCATCATTGCTCCTGATGGCTATGATGAAGGTATTGCTGGTATTTCTGTAAAAAACAACACCGCCTACGTTCTGGGCAATTTCAAAGAAACCATCAATTTCGGCTATCAACAACTCCACTCTACTAACAACAGCTACAGCGGTAATATTTTCATTTGGCGATATACAGAGTAGATAATCTTTCAGGCGGATAGCGGCACGATGTTCAACGTTCTGGCGAATGGTTGTAATTGAGAAGCAACGGTTTTTCTAAGGCCATTATTGGTAGTGTTCTCACTGCTAATTCCAAAACGGGCGGTACGGTCAATGTGTATCAGTTGGTAGGAAAGTAGGGAGTGGCGTTGTGGCATAGAGGTGATTTTTAAGCTTTACCGTTGCTTAATTAGGATTTATTCATGTAATTTGAATATTTAATATTCAAATTACATGAATAATGATAGAAAGATACCTCAAATACGCGATACAACAATCCCTCAGTTTTTTTCCTGCAGTAGGAATCTTGGGCCCAAGGCAGGTAGGTAAGACTACCTTGGCAAAGCAATTGGTAAGTGAACTGCCAAGACCATCGCTCTACTTTGATTTGGAATTGCCCGATGATTATCAAACCCTCAGCCAAAATGCCGCGTGGGTAATTGACAACAATTGCGACAAAACCATTATCATTGACGAAGTGCAACGGCTGTTACCCATTTTTCCTCCATTGCGCGGGCTTATTGACCGTGACCGACAGCCGGGAAGATTTGTACTCTTAGGGTCAGCGTCACTTCAGTTTTTGCAAAAAAGTTCGGAATCTTTGGCAGGACGCATTGCTTACCACGAATTGATGCCCCTGCAAACGACAGAAGCTCAAACTGCCCAGATTTCAACCCAAACTTTGTGGTTCAGAGGAGGTTTTCCCGATGCTTTACTGGCCCCCAACGATGACTTTTGGTACTTGTGGCAGCAAAATTTTATTAAAACGTACATTGAGCAAGATTTATCAGCCCTCGGTATCAACGCCTCTTCTGTCTTGCTCAACAATTTTTTGAGAATGTTGGCCCACAATCACGGGTCCCTGCTCAATTACTCTACCCTTGGCAATTCACTCGGTATTTCTCATACGACAGTACAGCGGTATGTAGCCGTGCTCGAACAGGCTTACCTCGTGAGGCGCCTTGAACCCTGGTTTGTAAATATATCCAAACGCATCGTTAAAAGCCCTAAACTTTACCTGATAGACAGCGGCAGTCTGCACTTTTTGCATGGCCTTCGTACCCAAACCCATCTTGTTCAACACCCCATTGCGGGGGCATCTTGGGAAGGATTTGTGATTGAACAAATCATCAGAAGACTTAAAAACGGAGTTAGTCCTTACTTTTATCGTACGTCTAACGGCGCCGAAATGGATTTGGTATTGGTAGAAGGTATCAAACCCATGGTGGCGATTGAGATTAAACTTTCGCTTGCTCCTGCCCTCAAGCGAGGTTCGACAGAATCTGTGCTGGATTTAGGTACTTCTCACAATTTCGTAGTCACGCCCCAAGGAGGTAATTTGGGAGTGCGCCCCCATTGGATTCATTGCAACGTTGAAGAAGTAATAGGCCAACTGACAAGTTTAGGATTGGTCGAACAATACCCTTAGCTACCCATCACAGAGGCAAGTATTTACGGAGGAACTGGTGAAGCAGTAAATATTTCGAGCGAGGTCACAGGTTAGACCTACGGTCAGACCGCACATAGTCCTATAGTCGAGGTAACAAATGATTATTACGCAAACTGATACAGGTAGATACTCAAACTTAGGTAACTTGGGTAGGCTTGATGATATGCGAAATGCTGTTTGAGACCTCTTTGAAGCAGTTATGCCTCAGCCCAAGTACGGCGCACAAATTCAATGCCTTGCTGTATGCCTTCTTTGCCTTTGTTGCCAAATTCTTCTAAGCAGAGCCAGCCTTCGAAATTTTTGGATTTTAGATAGCTAAATATTTCTTTAAATGGAACAATGCCCGTTCCCAACACGACGGGGTCCATTTTTCCAAACGTAGCCGTTTCTGCCACGTGGATAGTCAGTACTTTATCAATGACTTCGTCCAAAATCTCGATGGTATTTTGATGCCCAGCTACGAGGATATTGGCCGTGTCAAAATTGATTTCAATAGAGGTATCTTTCAGACCTTTAGCAATTTGCAGGAAAATGTGAGGAGGATTGCTGAAATCCATGTAGTCCCAAGCGCCTGGTTTGGCGTGGTTTTCATACACTAAAGTAATGCCGTATTTGTCACTGATGGGAGCGGCTTTTTTTAGGTACTCAATCGCCCATTTTACACCATCGGCCTCGGTAGTGGAAGGATGGGCTTGCCCAGCCGTAACTCTTAAAAATCGCGCTCCAAGGGCTGAAGCCAAAGCAATATCATGCACCAAAAAATCAAATTCCCGTTCGCGTTGCAAAAAATCAGGATGAGTAAAATCGGGGTAAGTCGTTACCATGATGAGCGGAATCCCTTCTTCCTCAATTTCTCTTTTTAATTGCGAAACATACCTGGGCGTATGATTTTTAATGAGGGCCATACCCAAATCAAAACCGCCAAGCCCTTGATTTTTACAAAAGAGAGCATATTCTCTGATGCTAATTTCATTGTTGATAATAGCAGGAAACAAAGACACCGATAAGCAACTCATTTTCATCATTAAAAAAGAGAAGAGCCTCTTTTTTTTACTCACCGTCAGCAATAGGCTTACCTGTGGTTAAAAGTCTGATATTGACTAAAAAGGAAAATCAATTATCACTTTCTTTTGCCTATTCGGATGTTCAAAATCTTGTATTTGTAGTATTTAGAGCAACTTTATTCTAAAATTTATAAAAAAAATCATAATTCAGGAGGTTAGGTTTTCGCTCATCGTGTCTCCTGTTAATGAAGGCTGATTTGGAAAGAATGAAACCCCGACCCAAAGACAAAGACACCCAGCAACTCTGGCGAGACTACCGCACCGGCGACAGCCACGCACTCGCGCAGCTAATGCAGGTACATTATACCGACTTGTTTCATTGGGGAATGCGCCTTTGTTCCGAACGTGAGTTGGTCAAAGATTGTATTCAGGAGCTATTTATTAGCCTTTGGCAAGTTCATGCTACCATCAGTGAAGTGGAAAATGTGCGTGCTTATCTGCTCAAAGCACTTAAAACCAGATTGTTGAGGGAGTTATCAAAGAAGCATAATCAGCTGTATGAACTCAGCGATGAGTATGATTTTAATGTGGTATTTTCGGCAGATATGCGCATGATTGAAGATGAGTATGAAGTGTATCAGCTCAAACAACTGGAAAAAGGATTGGGAGAGTTGCCACAGCGTCAGCAAGAATTGATTTACCTGCGTTTTTACCAAAACCTCAGCTATGACCAAATCGCCGAAAACATGCAAATCGGACGCCAATCGCTCTACAATCTACTCCAGAAAGCCCTGACAAGCTTACGAAAACATTGGCAGGTAGGTCTAAATGGTTTGTTTTTACTATTGTGGGTTAGATAATCAGCACGTCGGTATCTTATTGAAAAGCACTTCACAATTCAAATGAAAAAGTACGAAGAATATACCACACTGGATTTTGTAAAAGATGATGCCTTTCGGGATTGGGTGCAGGGCAATGGGCGCGATGAGGGGTTTTGGATGCACTTTTTACAACAATATCCTGAAAAAAGAGCTGATATTCGCCAAGCAGAGTTTTTGATTCGGGCCATGAATGTAGAGTCAGAATCCCTTTCTGAAAAAGAGATTCGCAACGAAGTAAATCGCTTTTTGGAAAAAATTAATACCGTTGCGGAGAAATCAGTTTCTGAATTTCCTCGCCGCTGGTGGCAACGTCCCGTCTATCAATTTGCGGCAGCAATATCAATACTAATAATTGCAATAAGTTCTTGGTTATTAAATGATTCTACCAAAAAATACTTTGCAGTTGAGACAAAAAATGAGGTAAAGAGTTCATTGGCTGAGGCAGTAAACGACACCGAAGGCCCGCTCATGTTGACTTTGGACGATGGCTCATCAGTGCGACTTAGCCCGCACAGCCGTTTGAAATATGCCCCTAAATTCACGGGAGAAGCCAGACAAGTGTTTTTGACGGGAGAGGCGCATTTTGAGGTGGTAAAAAAAACACAGCCTTTTTTGGTTCAAACGGGTAATGTGACTACCAAAGTACTCGGTACGAGTTTTGTCGTGAGAGCTTACGAAGCAGACCGCCGCGTGACGGTACAAGTACGCTCGGGAAAAGTGTCGGTATATACTAACGAAAAACAAAACACGGCATCGGGTACAACTACCAAAGGTGTGATTTTAACGGCCAATCAAGCAGCAGTGTTTGAAGAAAAAGAAAGACAATTGAGTAAAACGTTGGTCGTTCAACCCATTTTACTGCGTCCCGAAGTGATTGTTAATCAATTTGAATATGACGAAACACCTCTTTCACAGGTTATTAAACAGTTAGAGCAAGCTTACGGAATCCATTTTCAGTTTGATAACGAAGTGCTGAAAAATTGTAAAATAACCGCCACTCTTTCCAATGAATCACTCTATGATAAACTTAACCTGCTCTGCAAAATCACGGGGGCAACCTACGAAATTGTAGATGGACAAATCATTATTGATGCCCAAGGGTGTCAATAAAAAGAAAAATCGGCAGTGGTACCAGCACCGCCGATTTGGATTTAGCTTTTTCGTAATGCGTGTGTACACTATCTAAAAAGATGGTTTTAATGATTATTATCTCAAACCCAATGATCTAAACCCAAACAAATCTATGCAAAACCTTTTTACCAGTCAATTTTGGCTTCGACTTATGAGGTTTACTTTGATGCAACTGGTCGTTGCTGTGCTGTTTTTGAGCATTTCTCATGCACATAAAATGCACGCCCAAGAACTCCTGAACCAACGGCTGACGCTCAGCTTTGAAAGCACTGAAATCAAAAAAGTGTTGCAGCGCATCGAAAAATCGACGCAGGTACAGTTTATGTACAGTTCCAATGTGCTGCAAAACAACCGAAAGGTAACGCTTGCTGCCAACAATGAACGCTTGGCCGATGTGTTGGAAAGTTTATTGACGCCGCTTCAAGTATCATATGAAGTAGCGGGCAACCGTATTTTGCTCAAGCGTGTTAAAGCAACAAAAAATGCCTCGGCTCTCGAAGTGTTCAACGCCCCAAACGTGTTCGCCCCCGTGGACCGACAAGTGTCAGGAAAAGTCATTGATGAAAGTGGGGCAGGATTGCCGGGTGTCAGTATTATCATAAAAGGTACATCAAAAGGAACTACGACTGATGTAACCGGAAAGTACTCATTTAGTATTCCAGAAGGGGCTACTTCGCTGATTTACAGCTTTGTGGGTTATGAGCCGCGGGAAGTGCTGGTGGGAAATCAAACCACTATTGACATTACGCTCAAAGTAGATGTAAAAGCATTGGGGGAAGTGGTTGTGGTAGGCTATGGAACCCAAAATCGGAAAGATGTAACAGGCTCTATTGCCTCTATTAGCTCGCAAGACATCAAAGACATGCCCGTAACTAACGTCGCTGAAGGAATGGCGGGCAAACTACCTGGTGTCTTGATTCAACAAACAACGGGAGCACCAGGAAACAGTCCTTCCATCAAAATCAGGGGATTTGGTTCCATCAGTGCAGGAAACGGCCCGTTGATTGTAGTCGATGGACAGCCGCTCAATTCGGGTGATTTGACCAACGGAAGCGGTCTGAACCTCATGAATCCCAATGACATTGAAAGTGTGGACGTGTTGAAAGATGCTTCCGCCACGGCTATTTTTGGGTCGAGAGGGGCCAATGGGGTAATGATGATTACGACCAAACGGGGTAAAGCAGGGCGTAGTCGTATTAACTTTGATTACTATACAGGTGTGCAGGAAATCAGCAAAAAAATGGACATGCTGAATGCGCAGCAATTTGCGGAGTTCAGCAAAGAAGCTTCCAACAATGCTTATTTGGAACGGGTAACGGGCGCCAAAGCTTCTGACCCTAACAGCGTACGGGCCGCAGGAAATCGTTATCGCTATCCGCGCGGAGAATATCCCGGCATTGATTTCGACAATCCTTCGGGTTTGACTTCGTACGATTACCAAAGCATGATTTTTCGCCAAGCTCCCATCAGCAATTACCAATTATCGGGTTCGGGTGGAACGGATAAAATTCAGTACATGGTATCGGGTAACTTCCTCAAACAGGACGGTATCATCAACACTTCGGGTTTGAAACGTTATACATTCCGTTCCAATATTGACGCGCAATTGTCGCCCAAATTGAAAGTGGGAATGAGCATGAGCCCTTCCTTCACCACCGAACGCCGCGTCAACTCTGACGGTCACTGGGCAAGCAACGGTGTTATCAACGCGGCTTTGTCGCAGGCACCGATTATTCCGATTTATCAGGCCGACGGGGTGACCTACAACTCACAGGCATCCATTGCGGGTGCTTACGATTGGGCGGGGGTGACCAATCCCGTAGCCAATATTACAGAATTGGACAATACAGCCGGTACCCTGCGACTGTTGGGAAATACGTATGCGGAACTCTCGATTTGGAAAACCCTCAAATACCGGGGAAGCATCGGCGGAGATATCAACTACTTCCGTCAAAATCAATTCCAAACATCGGCTATTCCGCTCAATCAGTTGTTACCACCCAATGCCAATGCAGGTTCATCCACTACCCGACAAAACATTAACTGGGTCACGAGCCATACGTTGAGTTATAACTTTGATTTGCCAAGCAGCCATCATTTCGATGCCTTGATCGGTTTTGAAGCGCAAAAAAATGATTTTGAATCCAATACAGTTAACGCCAATAAATTTCCCAATGACATTGTACGTACCCTCAGCGCGGGCGTTGTGATTGGCGGCAACTCTTTCAAAGACCAATGGTCGCTGGCTTCTTATTTCGGGCGCGTGGGGTATTCCTACAAAGACAAATACTTGGTCAATGCATCCATTCGTCGCGATGGGTCTTCGCGTTTTGGAGCCAATCAGCGCTACGGTATTTTCCCGTCGGCATCCATTGGCTGGCGCGTAAGTGAAGAAGCGTTCATGAAAAACGTCCCCGTTATTTCGGACATGAAATTGAAAGTAAGCTACGGAGTTGCGGGTAATAACGCATTTATGTCAGCCAATACTACTTTCACTAATTTCAACAATTATGGGTCTATTGGGCTTTTAAGTGCAGACAATTATGTTTTTGGGAATAACTTAGTTAATGGGTTGGCTACCAATACGCTTGGAAACGATAACCTGACGTGGGAAAAAAGCCGCCAAACTGACATTGGCTTGGAATTAGGTTTGTGGAAAAATCGTATTTTCCTGACCGTTGATTATTACTCTCGTATCACCACCGACCTGTTGCTTTCGGTACAGGTGCCCACGCTTACGGGCTTTGCTTCAGCGAGCCGTAACATTGGAAAAGTGGAAAATAAAGGAATGGAATTTGGTTTGACCACCAGAAATCTAACGGGAACCCTTAAATGGAATACCGATTTCAACCTGTCGTTTAACCGAAATAAAGTGCTGGCACTCGGGCCAACGGGCGATGCCATTCGCAGTGGTACGGGGGTGGGTGAAACCAACATTACGATGATTGGTAAACCCTTGGGCAATTTTTATGGATACCAACAAATCGGAATTTTTAAAGACCAAGCCGATTTGGATAGCTATCCACACGACGCAACGTCCCGTCCTGGAGATGTAAAATTTGCCGATGTCAATGGTGATGGGAAATTCAACGCGGATGACCGTACCCTGATTGGCAATAACCAACCCGATTTCATTTACGGAATGACCAATACCTTGTCCTTTAAAGGCATTGATTTAGGGATTACGATTCAGGGTGTTCAAGGAGGCCAAATTCTGAATTTGAGCCGTCGATTTATTGAGAATTTGGAAGGAAATCAAAATCAACTAACTACAGTATTAGACCGTTGGAAATCACCGCAGGAACCTGGTAACGGAATTGTACCTCGGGCTAATCAACGCTCTACGGGTAATAACAACGCTATTTCGAGTCGTTGGGTAGAAAGCGCGAGCTACTTCCGCATTCGGAATATTACGGTAGGGTATAATCTCCCCAAATCGGTAGTGGAACGCATTAAAATTCAGAGCCTTCGTTTGTATGGCGGTATTCAAAACGCCTTTACTTCCACCAAATACCTTGGTTTTAACCCCGAAGTAAGCGGTTATGAAAACGCACTGACAGGTGGAGTAGATTACGGTTCGTATCCGTTGGCACGTACTTATACGATTGGCTTAAATATTGGTTTTTAATCAACCCTATAAACGGCAAAACAATGAAAATCAGGTATATATATCTTACAGCGCTTGTCTTAGGTTTCAGCAGTTGTAAAGACAGTTTTTTGAATTTAGCACCTATTTCGTCGGCAAATACTGCTACCTTTTATAAAACAGGCAGTGATATGCTCAATGCCCTCAACGCCGCTTACGGCTCTCTTCAGTCGGCGGGACAATACGGTAACTATTACGTGGTTTCCGAAATTCCTTCGGACGATACCACGCCTGTATTGTCGGGCTCGGTGACAGACCAAGACGAGTTTGACAAGTTTTATTTGCGCACCACCAATCCTTTTCTATTGGCCCGTTGGAGCGATGGTTATCGCGGCATTTACCGTACCAATGCGATTATAGACCGAATTGGCGCAGTTACAATGGACGAAACACTCAAGAAGCGTATTGTTGGAGAAACGAAGTTTTTACGTGCCTTGATGTATTTCAATTTGGTGCGCGTTTTTGGCGATGTTCCACTCATTTTGAAAGAAACCACCGATCCCGCTGAAGGGTATGAATATGGCCGTGCGCCTGTGGCGGATGTATATGCGCAGATTGTCAAAGACTTAGGCGAAGCAGAAATCAATTTGCCCGATAAATACACAGGTGCCGATATTGGTAGAGCTACCAAAGGCGCGGCCAAATCTTTGTTGGGAAAAGTGTATTTAACCCGAAAACAATATGCCGAAGCCGCTACTAAGCTCAAGGAAGTAATCGACGGCGGCGTTTATGATTTGTTGCCCAACTACGCCGATGTCTTTAAAGCTGCCAACAAAAATCACAAGGAATCCATCTTTGACATTCAGTACAAAAAAGGCTCGATTGGCGAAGGAAACGGTTTGCCTAATTCCTATGCTCCCGAAAACTCAGGAAACTCAGTCTTTCAGTTTGGCGGTGGTGGTAATAACCGTCCTACCGCTGATTTTGTGAATGCGTATGAAAAAGGTGATTTGCGACAGGCGGCCTCTATGGCAACGGGTTATACCAATGCCCAAGGAGTGAGAGTCGAATACAACCACGTTCGTAAATATGCTGATACACCCACAGTAAGCGGTGATTCGGAAGATAATTATCCCGTGTTGCGTTATGCTGATGTGTTGTTAATGTACGCCGAAGCATTGAATGAAACAGCAAAAACAGCAGAAGCATTGCCATTGATGAATCGTATTCGAAAACGTGCTGGATTAGCGGATAAAGGAACACTAAGCCAAGCTGAGATGCGTTTGGCACTCGAACAGGAACGTCGTATGGAGTTGGCGTTTGAAGGGCATCGTTGGTTTGATTTGGTACGTACCGGTCGCGCGATTCCAGTTCTGACAGCCAAGGCACAAACCATTGGAATTAAAGCCAATCTCACTGAAAACAACCTCGTATTTGCCATTCCACAAAGCCAAATTGACATCAATCCGTCAAAAATCAAGCAAAACACAGGATATTAAGCGTCTATATTCACCATTGTTAGTAATAAGTAACAAAAACAGTCAAGTTCTTAGGCTTGGCTGTTTTTGTTATAAATAGGCCTTACTAGGAGCAAAACTCTCTCCGTTAGTTATTGAAATAGGATAACTTTGATTTAAAAGAGATTATAAGGGGCTTTGTATTTACTTTTATTAGTTTAATAAAACCCAAAACACGATGAAACTAAAATTAAGCTTATTCTTATTACTGGTCGTATTTAGTTTGGCAAAAACAATGGCTCAATCAAAAAAATCAGGAAATACTAAAATTATCAAAACGCTGATTGTAGATGGCCAAAATAACCACGTGCAATGGCCAAAAATTACCTACATGATGAAAAAATACCTCGAAGAAACGGGAAAATTTTCGGTAGATGTAAAACGAACCTATTATACTTGGGAAGGAGCCGATCTCATTGATAAATATAAAATAGACGGCGTACCTGCCACTAAAGCATTGCCTAAAGCAAAAATGGATTCCAGTTTTCACCCGAATTTTTCCCAATACGATTTGGTAGTTTGTAATTTTGGATGGAACGCTGCTCCTTGGTCAGAGGAGACGCAAGCTGATTTTGAGAAATTTATGAACAACGGTGGGGGACTAGTGGTCGTTCATGCAGCAGATAATTCCTTCCCTATGTGGCCTGCTTATAACCGAATGATTGGCTTGGGAGGTTGGGGCGACCGCAGCGAAAAAGACGGTCCTTTTGTGTATTATGACGAAGCAGGAAAACTCGTTAGAGATATGCAGGCAGGGAAAGCGGGGTCGCACGGTGCACAAAAAGAGTTTCTAATTACCATCAGAAATTCTAAACATCCTATTACCAAGGGAATGCCCCTAAAATGGATGCACACCAAAGACGAAATGTATGACCGCCTCCGTGGACCTGCCGAAAAAATGGAAGTACTGGCCACCGCCTTTTCGCCAAAAGATAACCGAGGAACCGACCGCCACGAACCCATGTTGATGACCATCAAATACGGTAAAGGCAGGGTTTTTCATACACCTCTCGGACATATAGACTATTCCGTTGAGTGTGTTGGTTTTATCACTTGCCTCCAAAGGGGCGCTCAGTGGGCTGCAACGGGTAAGGTTGACATTCCAATTCCGAGTGATTTCCCCACAGAAACAGCTGTTAGTCAACGAAAATTTACGGAAAAAGAATAGTTTGATTTTTAGAGTGGCAAATAGAAGAGTTAAAAGAGCGAAGCACCATAAATAGTTTTAAAATGCCAACTTTAGGTCTTTTTGCTGGTTTCAAGCGGTCAATACAGCAGATTTTACTGTTTTTTATCTTGTTGGTATTGGCACAATGGGCTTACGCTCAGGTGCCTAAGACGACCCATAAATCAACCAGCAAAACACTTGAAAAGGAGGTGAAATACACCAACGATTCTAAAATTTTGGCAAAAGGACAGCAACTTTTTCAGAACAATTGCTCGGCTTGTCATAATTTTCTACAAAAGGGAATCGGGCCAAGTTTAGAAAAGGCTACTTCCGACTTACCCGCTGATTGGTTGAAGAAATTTATACAAAATGCCCCTGAAATGATCAGCGGTGGGGATGCCCGAGCTTCTATGCTTTTTGAAGAATACAAGCAAACCATGCCTGCCTTTAAATCGTTGAAAAGCACAGATATTGACGCTATTTTGTCATTTATCAATAGCAATCAAAAAGTTTCGTCCACCAAAGATGACTATATCGGGATAGAAATCAAGGATCCTATTCCTGCTAAAATTGCTCCCTCAAAATGGAAACTTCAACTTCAACACTACGCTACTGCTCCTGCAACGGCTCAGAAAGCCCCGTTGGCTCGTATCAATAAAATGGGGGTATTATCTGGTGAAAAAGAGCGGGTATTTACGGTGGACTTACGGGGGATTTTGTACGAAATTACGGATAAAGAATGGCGTATGGTGTTGGATATGAGGAAAGAACGCCCTAATTTTATTCCTTTGCCAGGGCTGGCGACAGGCTTCGGCAGCTTCGCTTTTCACCCTGAATTTTATCAAAATGGATTGCTTTATACTACACATACCGAGAAAGCAAATACAGCAAAAGCTGATTTTTCATACGCTGATTCGATTAAAGTAACTTTGCAGTGGGTTGTCACTGAATGGAAATGGGATAACCCCTCTGCGACATCTTTTTCAGGAAAAGCGAGAGAATTGTTCCGAATCAATATGGTTTCAGCCATTCATGGTGTACAGGAAATTACGTTTAACCCACTGGCAAAAAAAGATGCCGAAGATTTTGGACTACTCTACATCGGTATAGGCGACGGAGGGGCAACCGAAAATGGATATTATCAATTGTGCAGTAATCAAAGTAAGGCGTGGGGAACGGTGCTGAGGATAGACCCACAAGGAAAAAATAGTAGAAATGGACACTATGGAATCCCAAAAACAAATCCCTTTTTTCAGGATACCAACCCTTCGACATTAAAAGAGATTTATTGCCGTGGATTTCGAAATCCCAATCGCATCACGTGGACTCCCGAAGGAACAATGCTCATTTCTGATATTGGACAAACACATATTGAAGAATTGAATATCGGGGTAGCGGGGGCAGACTATGGCTGGCCTGAGCGAGAGGGTACTTTTGTGATAAATCACCGAGGGAAAATGGACAAAGTTTACGCTCTTCCTGCCGACGAGGCTCCCTTGAAATATACTTACCCAGTAATTCAGTACGACCACGACGAGGGGAAGGCGTTTTCTGGGGGCTTTGTGTATGAAGGAACTGCTATTCCACAACTTCGGGGCAAGTATGTTTTTGGCGATATTAACAATGGACGTATTTTTTATGCTGAAAACAACCAATTGAAATTAGGCAAACAAGCGCCAATTCACGAACTGGAACTGCTCATTGACAATGAAAACACTACCTTTCAAAAAATAAATGGCAAAGAAAAACCCGATCCCCGATTGGGTGTGGGTATAGGTGGAGAGTTATTTATTTTTACCAAAGCCGATGGCAAAGTGTATAAAGTAGTGGGTGTTTCGACAAAATAACAATAATTGTTTATATGCAAAAGAAAAAGGCATCGGTCATTTTTGACCCCATTCTATGGTTTATTATCCTCTTCTTCGGTCGAGCCGTCGCGCAAAATCAACCAAAAAATATCCCCATCAGTCAGGCTTTTGAGCTAAAAAACAACGAGCGTGTAGTTTTTTTGGGAAATTCATTGTTTGAAAATGAATTCCAATACGGGTATTTGGAATTGGCTTTGACTACCCGTTGGCCTAATCGAAATATTACCTTCCGTAATCTTGGCTGGACAGGCGACAACGTTTGGGGGGAAGCCCGCAGTACATTTACCAATCCCCCGACGCCCTATCAGCACCTCATGCAACAAATCACCAAAGCAGAGCCGACCCTTGTTTTTGTTGCCTACGGTGGCGTAGAAGCGCAGGAAGGCGAAGTGGGATTGGCTCGGTTTAAAGAAGGTTTAAACAAACTGCTTGACAAGATTGATTCCCTCGGCGCAAAATCTATTTTGCTATCTCCTATTCCTGTCGTATATAATGATTCCTCAGCAAACGTCGCCAAACGCAATGAGGATATTGAATTGTACGCCGCTGCCATTGCCAAAATGGCAACTGAACGCGGCAAACAGTTTATTGATATTTATAGACCAATACTGGAAATCAGCCAAAAGAACAATATTTTGGAGAATGGGGTACATCTTAACGAGTTAGGGTATTATTATCTGGCCACCGTATTGGAAAAAAGCCTGGGGCTTGTACCACAACCTAAACCTATCAGCATCACGGTTACTAAAAATGGGGTGGAGGTCTCAGAATCGGCTAAAATGCTGGAATCTAATAAAGAAAATGCAAGCTTGAAATTCATGGTGAAAGAAGAATTTCTACCTCTTCTACTACCCGTGGCTGATACCCCTATCACAGACAACGTGCAATTCATCAAAGTGATGGGTCTGAAAAAAGGAATTTATGCCCTGACGATTGATAATCAGCTCGTAATCACCGCCTCAGAAAAAAAATGGGCGGAGGGGATTGCTCTCACTCAAGGACCCGCATTTAACCAAGTTAATCAACTGCGAGAGATGATATTGAAGAAAAATGAACAGTTTTTTTTCCAATACCGTCCACTAAACCGAACGTACATTCTCGGATTTCGCTCGTACGAACAAGGCCGACATGCAAAGGGACTCGAAGAACAAAGTCTCATTATCAAGTGGTTGGAGGGACAAATTGCCCTACATAGCTCGCCTAAGTCACGCGTATATCAACTTTCACCAGTAAAGTAGCATGAAAACTTCAAAAGCAAATCGTACCTTACTCAAAAGAATAAGTCTCCTGCCTTTAATTCTGCTCATTACCTCTTCCGTTTATCAAGATGACCGAAAAGATACGCCCGACCCAGACGTGCAGAAAGAACTCCAATCGTTTAAAATAGCGGAAGGTTTTGAAGTAACTTTGTTTGCTGCCGAGCCACTCGTTGCCAAGCCTATCCAGATGAACTGGGATGCTGACGGTCGGTTGTGGGTAGTAAGTAGCACCGCGTATCCACACCTGAAAACGGGCGAGGAAGCCAACGACAAGATTTTTGTATTGGAAGATACCGATGGCGACGGCAAAGCCGATAAATCAACCATTTTTGCCGAAGGGCTAATTACTCCCACAGGAATTCTGCCAGGGGATGGGGGTGTGTACGTAGCCAATTCAACTGAAATCTTGCATTTTGCGGATACAGACGGCGATGGAAAAGCCGATAAAAGACGCCGAATTCTAAACGGTTTCGGCACAGCCGACACGCACCACCTGATTCATACTTTTCGCTGGGGACCTGAGGGTCATCTTTATTTCAACCAGTCCATTTACATTTATAGTCATGTCGAAACCCCCTTTGGTATCAAGCGCCTGGAAGGAGGTGGCGTGTGGCAACTCAATACCAAAAATCTGGACATGAACGTCTATGCCCGCGGGTTGATTAACCCTTGGGGATTGCAGTTTGATCGTTGGGGGCAGTCATTTTTGACCGATGGGGCAGGAGGGGAAGGAATCAACTACGCTTTTCCTGGGGCAACATTTGTAACGGCGCCAGGGGCAGCAAGAATCATTCGAGGTCTCAATCCAGGTCAGCCCAAACACAGTGGGTTGGATGTGGTATCGGGGCGGCATTTGCCAGAATCGTGGCAGGGAAGTTTGATTACCAATGACTTCCGAGCCAACCGAATCAACCGTTTTAAACTGGAAGAACAAGGCAGTGGCTATGCTTCCAAGCAGGTGGAGGACTTACTATGGACCAATCACGTGGCTTTTCGTCCCGTGGACATTTCGGTTGGGCCAGACGGTGCTATTTACGTGGCCGACTGGTACAATCCCATTATCCAGCACGGAGAGGTAGATTTTCATGATCCCCGCCGCGACCAGCAGCATGGCCGTATCTGGCGAATTGTTGCCAAAAATCGCCCTTTGGTGAAAAAAACGCAATTGACAAAAGCCACAATAAACGAACTTTTGGAAACCCTCAAACTTCCAGAAGACTGGACACGGGCGCAGGCCAAGCAAGTACTAAAATCTCGTGGCGCAAAAGAGGTAGTCCCAGTATTACAAAAATGGGTGCAGGATTTGGACAAAAACGATGCGGAGTACGAACACCATTTGCTGGAAGCACTTTGGGTATATCAAACCCTTGATGTAGTAAACGAGCCTTTGCTTTTGAATTTATTGAATGCTAAAAGTCATAAGGCGCGAGCAGCGGCCTTGCGTGCCCTCGAATTTTGGCACAACAAACTTACCAATCTAGCAGTCCTGTTGACCAAAGCCGTAGCCGATAGCCACCCGCAAGTACGATTGGAAGCTGTTATTGGCCTTCGAGGAGTAAAAACCCCCGAAGCCGCCCGCACGGCATTATCGGTCTTAGATGAGCCAATGGACGAGTTTCTGGATTTTGCCCTTTGGCAAACCGTCCGTGAGTTGGAAGTATTCTGGGCGGCGCGTCTGAAAACAACACCTGATTTCTTTGGTAGTTCTAAAAAAACAGTTTTTGTACTAAAATCAGTAAATAGTCCAGAAGCTATTTCGCAGCTGGCACAGCTATACCAAAAAGACCAAGTGCCTGATGAATACCAAAAAGAGGTACTCGCTTCCCTTGCTAAATTTGGAAAGATTGCCGACTTGACGATGCTATTTGATAAGGCAGTTCTGGGAAATACCAGTAAAAACAAAGGGGGGGCAGCACAGCTTTCTGCATTGGAAGAAGCTGCTCGTCGAGGTGTAAAACCTGCGGGTGAGCTAAAAAGAATCGTTAGTTTTGTCGAAAATGAGGATGAAGCGGTAGCAACCACTGCTATACGGCTGATGGGCTTGTGGCAACTCAATGAATTGAACAATACCTTGGTAAATCTGGCTGAAAAAGGAGACAAAAACAGCCGAAAAGCTGCGCTAAACGCCTTGGGTTTCATGAAAAATGACCAAGCTCGAAAGTCGCTTATGGATATGACAAGCGGAAAAAATGCAGTAGATTTGAGATTAGCAGCGACTTCCCAGCTCGTTTTAGTAGATGCAAATGAAGCAGCGCGGATTGGAGCTGACTTATTGCGTACTTTACCGCCACAGGCCGATGTTTCGGAGTTGTTTCAAGCATTTTTGGCAAACAAACAGGGGACAAATGCCCTTGCAGAAGAGATTAATATCCGAAAAATACCAGAAAATAGAGCCATTGTTGGTCGCCAGATTTTGCAACGTTCTGTACCTTACAATAGAAGAAACAGCGAAGAAGTAAAACTCCTTACCAAGGCACTCGAAGCTTCTGGCGGTGTACTGCCAGCCGAAAAGATGCCCCAAGAACTTAATGACAAGGATATTACCAGTTTAGCTAAGACCATTGCCGAAACCGCAGATCCAGTAAAAGGTGAGCAGATTTTTCGCAAGAGTGCTTTGGCTTGTCTTACTTGTCATGCTATTGGTGGAGCTGGTGGGCGCATCGGTCCTGATTTGAGTAGTTTGGGGACAAGTTCACCTGTAGAAACCATCATTCGTTCGGTGCTTTACCCAAATGTCTCCATTAAAGAAGGGTACGAACTTCAACGCATCGTTAAGAAAGACAAAAATGAAATGATGGGCTATATTGTGAGTAATGGTAACGCTGAAATTATAATACGGGATGTAACAGGCCAGGAAGTGTCAATCCCTAAAAGCCAAATTAACCTCATTGAGAAGGTTTCGGGTTCGTTGATGCCTGCG
>JBDHXS010000033.1:0-19544 GCA_039810845.1 Runella sp.
AAAATGGCGCTAATGGGGGCCTTGTTTTTTGGCTCTCCAATGCCCAGGTGGACGATTGGCTCACCCTTTTGCCGCAAGACGCGCGCTTCTTCATTGAGCGCAAGCGTAGGCGACTCCTTGTGCGTGGTTTCCTGCGCTGGCGCACACGACTCCTTTTTCGAGGGCTTCGGCCGACAAACTGGCCATTTTGTTGTACGCTCCCCTGATTTTGTACGAACGCACTACTTGCAAATCTTCGCGTTTGAAGTAAATATCGGCTTCGTAGCGCTCAGAAAAGTTAAGATTTAACTCCAAATCGGTGTGTTTTACCACTTTACGGATGCGCTCGGCGGCTTGTAATATGTTGTCAAACGTAGGGAAATCTGCGTTTTTGGACTTATGTTTGTCAGATGCGAGGCTCATAGAAACAGATGAAGTTGGGATAATTGCAAAATCCCCCGAAGTTACACAACTCGGGGGATTTTCTATATTCTCAAATGAAGATACCATAACAACCTCGGTAAGGTTTTGAACGGGGCGTCCAATTCTTACCGAGGTTAATAATATTAGTTGCGCTCAGGACGCAAGCTGCGAACGGCAGCACCTGCTTGCCACATTTCAGAATCGCGAAGCTCGGCCAATTCTACTTCGAGTTTCTCGCGGTAGTCTGGTTGTGAGTTACGAGTGATTGAGATGTTGGCTTGTTCGCCTGATTTTACTGAGTTGTACAACTGTTGGAACACAGGCTTAGTCGCTTCTTTGAAAGGCTTCCACCAGTCAAGGGCACCACGTTGAGCGGTTGTTGAGCAGTTAGCGTACATCCAGTCCATTCCGTTTTCAGCTACCAATGGCATCAACGACTGCGTTAATTCTTCTACTGTTTCGTTGAAAGCTTCTGATGGAGAGTGGCCGTTTTCACGCAATACTTCGTACTGAGCCGCGAAAATACCTTGGATAGCACCCATCAACGTACCACGCTCACCTGTAAGGTCAGAGGTTACTTCGCGGTAGAAATCGGTTTCAAACAAATAACCAGAACCTACACCGATACCCATCGCGATACACTTCGTACGGGCTTCGCCAGTAGCATTTTGGAACACCGCAAAAGATGAGTTAAGGCCTTTTCCTTCAACGAACAAACGACGAAGTGAAGTACCCGAACCTTTAGGAGCTACCAAGAATACGTCCACATCGGCTGGAGGAACGATACCTGTTTGGTCATTGTAAGTTACCCCGAATCCGTGTGAGAAATACAACGACTTACCAGCAGTCAAATATTTTTTAACGGTTGGCCACAATTCGATTTGGGCTGCATCCGATAACAAGAAACAAATGATTGTACCTTTTTCTAAGGCTTCTTCGATTTCGAAAAGTGTTTCGCCTGGTACCCAACCATCAGCGATTGCCTTGTCGTATGTTTTGCCTTTACGCTGACCAACGATAACGTTGAAGCCGTTGTCGCGCATGTTAAGACCTTGGCCTGGACCCTGAACACCGTAACCGATTACCGCGATAGTTTCGTTTGCCAATACTTCACGAGCTTTCTCTAGTGGAAATTCTTCGCGGGTTACTACTTCTTCTACGGTCCCGCCGAAATTGATTTGTGCCATTGAATTGATTTGTTTATTTGGGTAATACAATAACTGTGGTTTTATTTCTTTTGCCAACTAAGCAGCAACGAAACCCCTGCGGGTAGTTCGATGCCATTTTTGATAAAAATATTTTCGCTGTTGAAAATACCGTAAAAAACTTTTTGAAAAAGTGTGCCGTTCATGACCGTAAAATCAGAACCTGCTTCTTCGACTTTGCGGTGGTGAAGCGGCAACAACCGCGACAATAACCGAAACCCCGCAATGGGAAAAAATAACCAAAAATTAAAATAGCTACTGAAGGTTATTTTGCCCGTATTTTTGAACAAGCTCTCCAGCAGTGGCCGAGTATACCGCCGAACGTGGTGATTGACGTCGTCGTGCTGGTTCCATAAAAAGTTAAAAGCTGGAACTGTCACGCAGACTAATCCATTCGGCTTACAAACACGTTTCATTTCTTGTACGGCTAATTGATGGTCTTCAACGTGTTCAATGACGTCGAGGGCACACACCAAGTCGTACGATTGGTTCTCAAATGGGAGTTCAAGAATTGAACCTTGTATCAAATCCAGCGACGGAACAGCTGATTTTGTGAATTCGAAACACTCTTGGTCATATTCTACTGACTTGACCATGCCAAACTCAGCAAGCAATTCAGAAGTACGACCTGTAGCGATACCGATGTTTAAAATCTTCAGTGGGCGATTAGTTGGCAATTCGCGACGTAAATGATTCATAATGATTTGATTACGAACTAAAAACCACCAGTGTTCACGCTCAATGTGATAGTATTCTTTGTAATAAGCCGCGTTCATAATTTTTAGGGAAACGAGATAGGTAACATAAGCGAGACCAAGGCACTAACAATTAACAAATACTTCAGTTGCTTCGAAGGAATGGATTCGTTCAGTATTTTTAAAGCAATAAAAAAGGCAATAAAGCCAAATGATAAGGCTCGTGTACCATCGGCAACCAGTAAGGTAATAAACAAGGTAACGCTTAGTGCTCCTGCAAATAATAACAGCTTCCAAAGCTGTTTAGACTGCCACAAAATTAAGAAAGCTGCCCCAATAATCAGCCACATTCCTTCCAATCCACGGGTAACTTTATCTCCAAAAATACTTAGACTCCAAAACAAAGACTTGATAGATAGAGAGTTATCGTGTCCAATTTTTAAATGAAAGGAAAGTTCAAGCCATTTTCTTACTGTCAAATAAAGCAGACCACTCACAATTAATACTAAAATAGTAGATGGAATAAGTTTCCAATTTAGTTTCTGGTCTGTTTGAAATTTGTCAATAAACGGCAATAAAAACCAAAGACCGATAAAGGATGAATTGATAATAGCTCGCTCGTCGCACCAAAAGCTCAATTGTGAAAACAACAGTACGAGTAATGGATTTCTGAAATAAAAGGCCAATGCCATAAAACAAAATGGAAAAACATCGGCATGCCCTAAGTAATTAATGTAAAAATTAGCACCAGTATAAATAGCCGTAAAGCCCGTCAAAAAATAGAATACTAGGATGCGGTCTTTTACAATGCCATCGACAATGTTGATCACAATCAACAAAAAGCTCAAGCCTACCAGCAGTTGAAGCAGATAAAGGGTGGCTACGTTTAAGCGCAACCCATGAGCAATCAGTGGAATGGTAAGTCGAAAAGTTTGATTGGCTTCATGGGTACCAGCCTCGTATGCTTTCGGGGTCAATGGGTGGGCGCCTTGTTTGATAATATCATCCCAGAAAAAACCGCCTACCGAACCAGGATGGCGCATTTCCTGATATAAATCCCGAAAACCGCGATCTACCAGAATGGAATTGAAAACCAACAGGGTACCTGCCGAAATTACTAAGGCTAGAAATAGTAACTTAAATTGCCAAAATTTGCTGTCAAAGAACGCTTCTAATTTGGTTTCCAGCCATTGAATAGGAGCAGTGAGAGATTGCAGTTGTTCCATGAAATGATTTTAAAAGGACTGCAAATAACGCACATTTAAACGTAATACTCCCAATGAGCTTCTTCAGGCAAGAATTCTACCAAGCCATTGGCCGCCTTTCCAACTGCTACTCGTCCCGATTTTACAAATTCTAAAATACCGTAGGATTTGATATAGCGGAAGAAATCTAATATCTCGTTTTCGCTTCCTGCTTTCTCAATCACGACGTAATCCAATCCCCAATAAACAACCCATGCTTTATAAACTTTGTTAATGGTTTCAATATCAATGGGTTTTCCTCCAGCAGGAGTAGCGATTTTGAATAATGCGATTTCGTTATAGACAATTTCTTCGTCCAAATATCCGAATACAGCCAATACTTCGACTACTTTTCGAATTTGCCGTACCAATTTTTCCACTTCCTCACGCTTATCATGCTTAATCGTAATAGTGTAGCGTGACACGCCTTTTCGTTCGGTTTCGGATACGGTCAGACTTTCAATGTTGACACGGCGACGAGTGAAAATAATCGTAATTTTATTCAACAGGCCGAATGTATTTTCGGTGAATATACAGATGGTGTAAGTCGTCATCATATCAATCAAGTCTTATATCAGCTACTGAGGCACCTGCCGGCACCATTGGAAATACGTTTTCTTCTTTTTCGACAATTACTTCCAACAAATAAGCTTTATCGGATTTAAGTAAGGTATCTAACGAATCGCTTAGATTTTCACGATCTGAGCACGTATGTCCCGCAATACCGAAGCCCTTGGCAATAGTTACAAAATCAGGGTTTTGTAATTCAACAAACGAATAGCGTTTCTCAAAAAACAACTGTTGCCATTGGCGTACCATTCCCAAATAATTATTGTTAAGAATAATTAATTTGACCCCTAAGCCACTTTGGGCAATCGTACCCAATTCCTGGATGGTCATTTGAAAACACCCATCGCCGATAAAGGCTACTACTTCGCGGTCAGGAGCTCCTTTTTTTGCTCCAAAGGAAGCTGGAATGGCAAAACCCATAGTACCTAATCCACCTGAAGCAATGTAAGAATGTGGGTTTTTGAATTGATAATACCGCGCGGCAATCATTTGGTGTTGGCCCACATCAGCAATAATGCATGCTTCTCCGTTGGTTTTTTGAGAAAGCATACGTACTACTTCCGCCATTTTGATTTCACCTTCAGGCTTTAATTCACGCTCGGTAACTTTTTGATTTTCAATAATATCGTATTTCTTAAACTCATTGCGCCATGTGGAGTGGTTGTTTACTTTTACCAAAGGCATAAGCCGTTTCAATACTTCCTTGGCATCACCGACGACTGGGGCATCAGCCTTGATAATTTTATCAATCTCTGATGGATCTATTTCGATATGTACTACTTTGGCTTGCTTGATATACTTGGTAGCATCGCCCGTTACGCGGTCATCGAAACGCATTCCAATGGCAATTATCACATCTGCATGGTTTGTCAGCACATTAGGGCCATAATTCCCGTGCATCCCGAGCCAACCTACATAATTGGGATGATCAATGGGCATAGCCGAAAGCCCTAAAAGGGTACTGGCACAAGGGATATCGGTTTTTTCAGCAAAAGCTTTGAGTTCTTCCATTGCACCCGAAATCAATACACCATGACCAAATAAAATATAAGGTTTTTGGGCGTTATTGATGAGCTGAGCCGCTTTTTCTAAGTGTTCATCTTTGGGAATGATGCGGGGTTTATAACTAAACAGCCCTTCTATTTTGTTATATTGGTAAGCTTTGGTCATTTTAGCGACCTGGGCGTCACGAGTAAAATCAATCACAACTGGACCAGGTTTGCCCGATTTAGCGATATAAAATGCTTTAGCCATGACTTCAGGCACCTCGTCAGGATGAGTAATTTGATAGTTCCATTTACAGACAGGTGTTGTTACACCAATAATATCTGTTTCTTGAAAGGCATCCGTACCCAGTAAATTTGACTTTACCTGTCCAATGATACAAACCAAAGGCGTACAATCAATGATAGCATCGGCAATAGGTGTCACCAAATTGGTACCACCTGGCCCCGAAGTAACCAAGCATACACCAGGCTTTCCGCTTGTGCGTGCATAGCCTTGTGCAGCGTGTCCTGCTCCTTGTTCATGGCGTACAAGAATGTGGTCGAGGCGGTCGCAGTAATCATAGAGGGCGTCATAAGTAGGCATAATTGCCCCCCCTGGATAACCAAAAATGACTTCGGTGCCTTCGGCAATGAGCGACTCCATGAGGGCTTGAGCTCCCGACAAAATACGTGGAGCCTCACTGGTCAATTGGGGCGAAACCTCGTTTTGCTGGATGGGTTCTTCCATCGCTGTTTGTTGTTGGGCAATCATGGTTAAGTTCTCCATGACATTATGGGTTTTTGTTTGTGATTTCTTTTTTATGCTTCATCTGTTACACAACCTTCACTGGCTGTTTTCACATTACGAATATATTTTGCCAAAATCCCTTTTTTGAAAGAAGGCTCGGGTTGCTTCCATTCCTTACGACGTTCGGCTAGTTCTTCATCCGATACATGCAATTGGAGAACGTTGTTTACAGCATCAATCGTGATTTTATCACCGTCTTTTACTAAGCCGATATTGCCACCCAAGTAAGCTTCGGGAGTCACATGGCCTACGACGAAGCCGTGGGTACCACCCGAAAAACGACCATCGGTAATCATAGCAATTTTATCTCCTAAACCTGCACCCATCACAGCCGAAGTAGGCTTCAACATCTCAGGCATGCCAGGTCCCCCTTTGGGGCCTTCATTACGAATCACAATGACATGCCCTGCTTCGATTTCGCCTTTGGCAATGTATTCAATCACTTCTTCTTCGCGTTCGCATACTTTAGCAATACCATCAAAACGTTCTCCCTCTTTCCCTGTAATTTTGGCCACTGCTCCTTCTGTCGCTAAGTTTCCATATAAAATTTGCAAGTGGCCCGTCGGTTTAAGCGGCTTTTCGAGCGGGAAAATGATTTTTTGGGTGTCAAAATTCAAATCAGGAGCATCAGCTAAGTTCTCAGCGACTGTTTTTCCAGTTACGGTCAAACAATCACCGTGAAGGAGGCCATTTTCAAGAAGGTATTTCATAATAGCAGGCACACCTCCAATGGCCAATACATCTTCCATATAATACTTACCAGATGGTTTCAAATCGGCAATCAAAGGTGTACGATCTGATATAGCTTGGATATCTTTCAATGTAAATTCTACATCAGCAGCTCGGGCGATGGCGAGATAATGCAATACGGCATTAGTAGAGCCTCCCAAAGCCATTACTACTGTCATAGCATTTTCAAATGCTTTGCGCGTCATGATGTCGCGTGGGCAAACGTTTTTTTCCAACAATACTTTCATGGCTGCACCAATGGCAATACACTCTGCTTTTTTGCCTTCGTGCGTGGCAGGATAAGTAGATGAATTTGGTAAAGTAAGCCCCATTGCTTCCATCGAACTCGCCATGGTGTTGGCGGTGTACATCCCACCGCAAGCGCCAGCCCCTGGAATGGCATTTTGGATAACCCCTTCGTAATCTTCGTCAGAAATCGTACCTGCAAACTTCTTGCCCAATGCTTCAAAAGCCGAAATAATATCAAGTTTTTGACCTTTGTATTCTCCTGTTTTTATAGTACCTCCATAAACGAGCATTCCAGGTCGATTCAGGCGAGCTAAAGCCATCATAGCTCCAGGCATATTTTTATCACAACCGACTACGGCAATCACTCCATCGTACCACTGAGCACCCACTACGTTTTCGATAGAATCGGCAATCAAATCGCGCGATGGCAGTGAGTAGCTCATTCCATCGTTACCATTGGTCATCCCATCTGAAACACCGATGGTGTGAAAAATAAGCCCAACCATCCCATTTTCTTGTACTCCCTTCTTCACATGAACCGAAAGGCCATTGAGGTGCATGTTGCAGGTATTTCCT
Organism: Runella sp.; assembly: GCA_039810845.1. GTDB lineage: Bacteria > Bacteroidota > Bacteroidia > Cytophagales > Spirosomataceae > Runella. Next base: position 7,465 of record JBDHXS010000033.1, read on the forward strand.
TCATAACCTGTGCTTGCAATGCCAATTTGGGCTTTTTGCATGTCTTCTTGGGTCAATCCAACTCCATAGAGCATCGCCTTCGCGGCAGGATTGGTTACTTCTTGGGTGAGTGTCCGGCTAAATTTGTTCAATTGTTCTGACATAGGAGGTTATGTTAAAAAAAACCTCACTCAGTTGTGGGGTGAGTGAGGTTTCGATAGTGGCAATCGGGTTTCACTCACACCGTTTGGGTGTTAATAATGAGTACCACGACCACGACTGTTTTATAGTTCATTTTTTTGCAAAATTTTTCTATTGGCGAAATTACGCTAACTGCGTAATTGCGTTACAAATAAATATAGTGGAGCTTTATTTTCCAAACAAAATTTGAATTTTTTGTACTTTTTTAGTTTCAAAGCCCTTTTTGAGCGGATAGTGAATATATATTATAAGCATAGTACTTAGCTCAAAATACAACAACAGAACCAATTTATTTAATAAATATTAATCCATTATCTATTTATTGTACTATATTGACATTTTGTGCCTTTTAGGAAACTATTTATATAATTTTTCTGCTATATTAGCATTAGTAATAAATAGATACAGCTATGTTGGAGATGATGGGTTATACAGCAGGAGCTTTGACTACTCTTGCTTTTGTTCCGCAGGTAATACAGATTTATCGTACAAAATCGGTGAAAGATGTTTCGCTTGCCATGTTTCTTCTTTTTACACTCGGGGTGGCTTTGTGGCTTGGATATGGCATCATGACTCACTCCTTTCCAGTAGTGGCAGCCAATGCCATTACATTGATGCTTTCATTTGTGATTCTTTATTTCAAATGGAAGTATAATCGGGTAAATTCCTAAAAAAAGCCCTTCCACGTTTTGGAAAAGGGCTTTTTAGGAACTCTTTTATTATCTCTAAAAGATACTAATCAACGATACTCAACTTTACTGCATTGGTTTTTCGATGATTACTTACAGGCATACTGAGTGTATTTACAAATATATCGCCCGTATGGAGAGCTTCCCGTTCTACAAGCACGCGTTTGATGTCCTCAATGAGATCATCAGTTGAAAGGTCTTCACGGTCATAATACACTGTTTTTACTCCCCAATACAATGACAAGATGCACATTAATTGGCGATTGGGCGTGAAAACGTATAAATCGGCCTCTGGGCGGTGGTGCGAAATACGAAATGCTGTATAACCAGAGCGAGTTACACCGATAATGGCTTTTGCTTGGGTATCACGAGCAAGGCGGCAGGCACTCATCACCACATTGTCATTGATAACATTGGGGCCGGGGTTATCGTTGACGGCAGCATGGTATTTAAAATAAAGTTTCGTTTGTTTTGCCCCCTTTTTGGCTTCACTTACTTCGACCTGACAAATGGTTTGGGCCATACTCGTTACGGCTTCAATTGGGTATTTTCCTGAAGCTGTTTCAGCACTTAACATTACTGCATCGGCTCCATCTAATACTGAATTGGCAATGTCATTGATTTCAGCACGTGTAGGACGTGGTGCATCAATCATGCTTTCCAGCATCTGAGTAGCTACAATCACAGGCTTACAAGCGATATTACATTTCTCAACCAACATTTTCTGAATCATCGGAACTTCCTCTGCAGGAAGCTCGACTCCCAAGTCACCACGAGCTACCATGATGGCATCAGTAACTTCGATGATAGAATCAATGTTTGCTATAGCTTCTGGTTTTTCAATTTTAGCAACTACCCGAGTAGATTTTCCTTTAGCCTTAATATAATCTTTTACTTCCTGAATATCAGAAGCATATCGTACAAACGATAAAGCTATCCAATCCACATCATTGGCTAGGCCAAATTCTAAATCTTCGTAATCTTTTTCAGTAACTGAAGGCATAGAAACCTTTGTATTAGGAAGGTTTACTCCTTTTTTAGATTTTAAAATTCCATCATAGATAACTTCTGTCACTACGTCAGTACCTTCTATACCTACGACTTTTACTTCTAACTTACCATCGTCCATCAAAATGCGTTCGCCCATTTTTACATCTTGATACATCCCTTTATAGGGTGTACTTACCCGTTCTGAGTTGCCAACTATGTCTTCGTTGGTAAAAACTAATTTTTGGCCTGCTGTAATTTTGACCCCGTCTTTGTTCTCAACATTGCCAATCCGAATCTTAGGCCCTTGTAAATCTTGCAAAATACCAATACTTAGGCCATAAGTAGCATTGTTTTGACGAATTCGTTGAATGCGCTCTAAATGGTCAGGATGCGAACCGTGCGAAAAATTCAATCGGAATACATTTACACCTGCTTGCGCCAGCGCATAAAGCATTTCAGAACTTTCAGAGGCTGGGCCGACAGTGGCAACAATCTTGGTCTTTTTATTAATCATCTTGGTTAGGTTTTGATGGGTACAATCAGAGGCAATCTACATCTATGGTTACATCCACACTTTTTAGGGTTTTATCGGTAAGAATATCAGTAACCTTTTCGAGTATAAAAGTCTTTGCGGCCTTAAAATTAACTTTTTCGCGTTCGAGTTTGATAAGAATGTCAAACAAAAACCGATTTCGTATGCGTTCGACCAGCGGAGGCTGTGGCCCTAACACCCTATCTTCTCCCATTTTTTCGGTTAAAAGTAGAGCTAATTTTTGGGCTGATTGTTGGGCTACATGTTGGTCTAAGTGTTTGATTGTTAGTTTGATAAGTCTTGTAAAAGGAGGGTATTTAAAGTGCTCACGTTCGGCTATTTCTTCAGCATACATTCCCTCATAATCGTTATTAATAATTTTTTGTAAAATCTTTTGGGATGGGTTCCCAGTTTGAATCAAAACCCTCCCTTTTCGGTCGGCTCGTCTCCCCGCTCGTCCGCTTACCTGAGTAATTAATTGAAAAGCTCGTTCGGCAGAACGTAAGTCTGGGAAATGAATCATGCGGTCGGCATCAAATACACCTACCACACTTACATTTTCAAAATCTAAGCCTTTACTAATCATCTGTGTACCTACCAAAATATCAACATTGCCTTGCTCAATGTCTTCAATCATTTCTTTGTAGGCATTTTTGGCGCGTGTTGTATCTAAGTCCATTCTTGCTACACGTGCTGTTGGGAAGAAGATTTTGAGGTGATCTTCCAATTTTTCGGTGCCAAATCCTACCGTACGTACTTTGGTAGAACCACAGCTGGGACAAAATTTGGGAACATCTTCTTTATGACCGCAATAATGACATCTTAATTCAGCAGCTTTTTGATGGTAAGTAAGACTGACAGCGCAATTTTCACATTCGCCAATCCAAGCACATTCTTCGCATTGTAAATAAGAGGAATAGCCTCTACGATTTTGGAAGATGATACTTTGTTCGTTGCGCTCTAAAGTTTCACGAAGTTCATTGACTAAGACCGATGAAAATTCAAACTTCATCTTTTTGCTTTTTCGTTCTTGTTTTGTATCTATCAGCACAAACTCAGGCATGGTAGCTTTTCCATAGCGTTCACTAAGTTTGACAAAACCATAACGACCATTAAGGGCTTGGTAATAGGATTCTAGTGCAGGCGTAGCTGATCCTAATAAAACTTTGGCTTGTTGGCGTTGAGCCAACACGATAGATACGTCGCGTGCATGATAGCGTGGTGCAGGGTCGTATTGTTTATAAGAACTTTCGTGTTCTTCATCTACAATGATGAGACCGATGGCATCGAAAGGTAAAAAAATAGCAGAACGAACCCCCACAACTAACTGAAACTGCCCCGAAACCACGCCTTTCCAGACTTCAACGCGTTCATTGTCGGAGAATTTGGAATGATAAATGCCCAGCTTATCGCCAAAAACTTTTTTGAGCCTTACCACAATCTGAGTAGTAAGGGCGATTTCGGGAAGTAAAAACAGTACTTGCGAACCACTCGCCAGCACTTGTTGGGCCAGGTTGATATAGACTTCAGTTTTTCCACTTCCCGTAACTCCGTGAAGCAAAACGGTATCTTTTTCTTGAAACTGCGAGATGATTTCATCAAAAGCACGTTGCTGGGCGGAGGTGAGCTGAATGTTGGTACTACCACCAAAATCGGGTTTTACATCGGCAAAACGAGAAACCGTAATCTCAAATTCTTCAAATATCCCTTTTTTGAGCAACGTACCTAATGCCGAATCGGAAGTCTCTGCATCTTGCGTAAAATAGCTTTTTTCGAGGCCCAAACGATTGGAGTACGGGTCATTTTGAATCGGGATTTGGCTTACATACCGCATCACGATTTCCTGCTGTTTGGGTGATTTTTCGAGTTGCGTAATAAGCTCCAATAAATTTTCACGGGTCTCATATAACCCTTTCAGTTTGATTTTTTTGATTACTTTAGGTTTGTATTTTTCGCGTACCTCCTCAAACAGAATGATTGCTCTTTTTCCTATCAATGACTTGATAATGTGATTGATATTCTGATCTCCTACTCGTTTTCCTACTTCTTCGTAGGTAAGTGACTGATACTTTTTGATTTCTTCTAGTAGATTGGCCTCTTCCTCTGTGAGTAAGTCGAAATATTCAAAATCAGGGTTATACTGAATCTTAGATTGGCTTGTGATTTTAAGACCAGAAGGAAGCGCTACATTGAGTACTTCGCCTACTGTACATAAATAGTATTCCGCAATCCAATTGAAAAGGTCAATTTGGTAAGGAGTGATTAAGGGTTCATCATCCAATAACTCGGCAATGTACTTTGCTTGGTATTTAGTAGGAGGAGTTTGGTGGATTTTAGCAACAACTCCCGTTACTACACGGTTTTTTCCAAATGGAACCACTACTCTGGCACCATTTTTGAGGAAGGAGTTTAGCGCTCGAGGAACACGATAAGTGAATAGCTGCGCTACTGGCACGGGCAGAATCAGATCTGCAAACAGTGTCACTTCTTCTAAATCAAAATCTTCGTTTTCTGCAATTAACACGTTATTTGAAGCCAAAAATATGGTGCAAGATAACGCTTTCATCGTGAAATTTTTAAGATGGCAAGATATTTGACATAATCGTTTATGCCTAATATCACATTTTACCCCTTAAAAATTTTATGGTCTCAGTAATGATTCAGCGATATCACGATTTAGAGACCGACGAGGTTAAACTTCGTCGCCTTACAGGACTCAAACGTGTGGAGTTTGAGGCACTTCATCTTTTGTTTAAAGATGTATGGCAATCTTATTTTGCTCAGTTTACTCTTGATGGTGCACCTCGCTTTCGGCAAGCGTCTATTCGTAAAAACAGCATTTTTAGCGATACCAATGATGCGCTCCTTTTTGGGCTTATTTATGTAAATGGAAACGTAAGACAAGAGCAATTGGCGTTGTTTTTTGGAATAGATCAGCCTAAAACAAGTAAATACCTGTCGCTTATTCAGCGAATATTGCTTCAGGTAATAGAGGCTAATCCACGCGTAATTGTAAAACGTAAGCAAGAACGGATTTTAAAAGCGATTCGTTAGAGGGCTTCGGATGATATACCGTTTGGGTAATCTCAGTGATGATTATCCAAATGGTATTAAGTATTGGCCTCACGGTTTTGAATCGTCTTAAAAATAGCTTGGCATTATTTTTGTTTCTACTGTAAGACTGTTGATTTTCTCTATCTATTTAGAGGTTTTTAGATTTGTTTTTGAATAGATAGCAATGAAAAATGATTGTATTTTTTGATAATTGATTGATAATGAGAATTTTAATTGAATTTTTTGTTTTTTGTAATCCTTCTCTAACCTTTTTTTATAAAGAATTTAAACATGGCAGGATATTTGACATATTGTGATATGTCGAATAATAGACTCCAACACAATGTATGTTTAGATAAAATTAAAAACTTTTTTCCGATAGATTTTATCTATTATTTACCTATAACTTAATTATAAAGTAAGTAGCTGAACTTTAAATAGAGAATAATTATATTGGTATATTTAATCTGTATTTTTAATATTTTACCCTTACTCCGAAAAATCATGAAAAGTAGTCATTTTAGTTACCCCAAATTTTTACAAAACAATGAGAACGATTTTACATCTGATTTTCAAGAACAAATCCTTTTCACGTAGTCTATCAGTGCTTTTGGTCTTGGTGAGTATCGTCATAACCAATGTCCAAGGACAAGTGAGTGGCGTTGTATTTATTGACTATGATTCTAATGGGAAGCGCACGAATAGCAATCCTACTGAAATAGGAGCGGCAGGAGTAAAAGTGCAACTTTTTGTGGGTAGCAATACTACGCCTGTTGTAACCCTTACTGATTCGGCAGGAGGGTATCAATTTGATAAATTTCAGGCACCTAAAGATAGCATGATTCGGGTGGAATTTAGCGATTTTCCCGAAACGTTTTCTCCCAGTCTAACAGGTATAAATAATGGTACAGATGTCCAGTTTATCAAAGCTCCTGCGGAGAATGTCAATTTGGGCATTACAAATGATGACGAATTTTGCCGGGAGGGTGATGGCCCTAAAGTAACTACGGCCTGCTATGTGATGGGAGATCCATTAGCGGATGGTTCGGCAGCAGATGATCCTGCCTTTGTTTTATTTGATTACGATGCCAGTGGTCTGGCAGGGGTAGATGATTTTTCTATGGTAAAACTGGCCAAAGCCAAAGACATTGGCCCTACTTGGATTGGATCTTATCAGCGTGATTCTCAGCGAATGTTGGTGGGAGCTATTGTCCGTCGGCATGTTGGTATGGGGCCTTTGGGTACAGGAGGGATGTACTATGTTGACTTAGGTGATAAGAGTGTCCACAACTTTATAGACGTAAAAACGCTGGGAATTGATACGGGACCAGATCCCCACATTGACCCTATCACGAATTTGAATATTTTACCTGCCTCTAAAACAGGACGCAGTAGAGACTCTCTGGCCTTTCATGTTGCTGGTAAAGTAGGAATGGGAGGGGTGCAATTATCTCGCTTTCAAGACACCTTATTTTTAGTGAACCTTTACGATAAAAAATTATACAGCTTTTGCGTAGGTAAACCTTTGGCTGCTCCAGCTAATATGGCTGCAGCGAATGTGAAAAGTTATACGATTCCGCATCCTAATTGTTCTAACAATGAATTTGTTCCGTGGGCGCTTAAATATTATCGTAATAAGTTGTACATAGGTGTAGTATGTACAGCCGAAACTTCGCAGAAAAAAGAGGATGTGAAGGCCGCGATTTATGAACTTAGTTTTAAAGATTATCAATTTAAGAAATCAATAGAGTTTCCGCTGGATTACATACGAGATCCATTGGATAATACCCAAGGATGTGATACGATTAATATGTGGAAGCCTTGGGGAAAAACCTTTCCTAAACAATGCAACTATCCTTTGGGATCCCCTGATCCAGTAAGCGCCTTTTTGGTGAATCCACAACCTATTTTATCAGACATTGAATTTGATGACGACGGCTCTATGTTTATTGGGATGATGGATCGTGGAGGATTGCAAACAGGCCAAAACCAACCGGGCATTGCCATTGATGATACGCTCAATTATTATGGATTTATGAGCGGAGACTTGCTTCGGGCACAGCGGAACAGCGATGGTAGCTATACGATGGAAAGCAATGGTAAATCAGGTATATATACAGCAGATGGCCCGAGCGGTCCTACAGTTGGACCTGACAATGTAAAAAATGCGCATGATAAAGGTACAGGTCCAGGAGGAGGTGAATTTTTCTTTGAAGATTACTGGATTAATGGGCAAGGAACACCTGGCCACTCCGAACTGACTAACGGCGGTATTTTTAAACAACCTGGCGTTCCTGAAATATTTACTTCTGCCTTTGATCCGCTCCATCAAGTTTACTTAGCAACAGGATTTATAGTATTTGATACCCAAACAGGAAAACGCAAACGCAGCTATGCGGTTTATTCGATTCAAGAAGGATCCCTTGGGAAGTCGGGGGGAGTAGGAGATTTGACTGCAGTCTGCGACCCTGCACCTCTGGAAATAGGAAATAGGGTTTGGTTTGACCAAAATAAAAATGGCCTCCAAGATCCAAGTGAAGTAGGAGTTGATAATCTCATTTTGACTTTGCACGATATGGAAAATGGTGGTATTGAGGTAGGACGCGATACGACTACTAATGGAGGGCAATTTTATTTTAATGATTATAACGTAACTGGGGGAGTACTGAAGCGGAATCATAAATATGAAATTCGTACGAGTACCAATCAACAGGTAAGTATAAATACCGTCCCTGCACTCAAAGCAGCAGCTGGTGCCAAAAATGCTTTGGTCAACTCTTTTATCTTGAAAGATTCACTGGAAGTAACAACCAGAGATACGACCACTGCGAATGCGATTCGAAACTCTGATGCATTTTATAATTCTGATTCATCTCAAGTTGTAATTGCACTTACAACAGGCAATAACAGTCAAAATAATCATAATGAGGATATTGGATGGATGCTTAGACCGCCTGCAATTCATCCAAACGATCTTGAACTTACAAAAATAGTTGTGGGCGACTGTAAACGTCAGGTGGGAGATGAGGTTCAGTTCAAAGTCATTATTAAAAACAATAGCCCCGATTTATTGGCTTTTGCGGATAGTGTCTATGTAGAAGATGTCATGTCAACAAATCTTACTTTTGTCAAGTATGTTTCTACCCAAGGCCAATACAATACACAAACCCGATTGTGGGGGCCGTTGAGCTTAGGAGCGGGTCAGATGGATACACTTACTCTTACCGTCAAAATTAATGATACAGGAGGGTTTGTCGGTGGCTCGGTCTGTAACGAAGCAGAAATCGTGGCTATGAGTGCAAAAAGTGGTGCTGATACAGATTCAAAACCCAATAATGGCATAAAAACCGAAGATGATTATGACATTGCTTGCGTGAGTGTTCCGCTCAAAATATGTACAGAACGAAGGGATACTGTGATTATATCGGCCCCAGCAGGTTATGCAAAGTATCAGTGGTTTAAAGATGGAGCTAAAATAGATGGGGCTACGGCTCAAACACTGGAAGTGGGAGCCATTGGTTCTTATTCGGTAGAGATATTAGATGGTGTATGCCCTACTAAAAACTGCTGCCCAGCGATAGTGGAAGAAGAATGTATTTGTCCACCAGATATTTGCATACCGTTTACCACTAAAAAAGTAAAAGTAAAAAAGAAGCAAAATCCTAAATAGGAAGGGTTTTACCGAATGTTTTGGAGAAGGATATTCGGAGTTGTTTCAAAATCTAACATTGAGTTAATAAGTCGGGCGTGGGAATACTTCGGTAAGTCCTGCGTCCGAATTTTTTTTTCAAAAATCACTCTTTCTTCTAATAATCGAGCGCGTTGAGTTCCAGCCAATAAATACGTATCGGGGGTAATCCATTGCTTTCCATTCCAAAAAATAATATTTGAGTAAGATGTATCAGTGATAAAATCATTTTTGATGATTAATACATCATCAGCATCGCCTCGTTGGGCAAAAAGTGCATTAAGAGGTGCCCGATTTTGGTATTTAAAAGGGTATTCAATGGTATTATCATTTAATAATTTTAGGCTTTGAACAAGACGAGGTTGATACGGTTCAAATTCAATTTTTTCAATCTGCTCACCATACGTCACGCGGCATTTGAACAAACCATAATGGAAAACCGCAGGAATATTGATGATTTGTACTAAATCCCATTCCTTTTTATTACCAAAATGGGCTTTTCGGGTGTAGTTTAGGCGATTGTTATGAAAACGAATATTAAACAATTGCCCGTTGGCGACACGAATGGTTTCGATGAAAAGAGGTGGGTTCATGCAATATAGGTAAATAGACTTTGTCAATCACTTCTTGGTATTCAGTTTGCACTTCACTACGAGCAGTGATACCACCACCACTCTTAAAGAAAAGACCATTTTTGGTATTTTCGATAAACCGAATCAACACACCGCTGTCTAAGTTTTCACCATCAAAAATTCCTGCAATTCCAGTGTAGTAACTACGTTCGTAATCTTCCGCTTCTTGGATAATATCAAGTGTGCGGGGTTTGGGTGCACCGCTGATTGAACCTGCTGGTAGGAGTTTGAAGAGCCAAGTTCCGAGCGTTTCACGCCAGTTTTCAGGAAGCAGTCCTGCCACTTCTGAACTTACCTGAAGCAAAGTTTTTTGATTTGTGCTTAATGTATCCAAGTAACGATAGCGTTCTACCCATACTTTATCGGCCACCATACTAAGATCATTACGAATCAAGTCCACGATTGTAGCATGTTCAGCAGCTTCTTTGACATTTTCTAAAATCACTTGAGCAGCATTTGGTAAAGCGGCATCAACCGTACCCTTCATAGGAAACGATGCGATGCGATTGCCCCGTACCTGCACAAAAATTTCGGGTGAAAAACAAACAAATTTACCTTGCCACCATAAGCGATATTTGGCGTGACTCTGAGCAAAAATTGTTTTTAAATCTAAATCTGTATTTATTTTCGTACATACAGAAAGGTTTGTCAAAAATGAATTGCCCCGTTTTATTTGGTTGATTACATGGGTAAACTTTGACTGGTAGTCAGAAAGGGAAATAGGCGATTTATTGAATTGAAACTGCCGAAGCAGTTTTTTGTTAATAGTGTGGTAGTTAGTTTGGCCATTAAAATCATATAGCAATTCCTTATCATTGACTTGAGAAAGAGGGATTACAACAGGTTGTTTGGCCAAAAAATCAATAATAAATAAAAATGGGACCCGTTTATGGCCATATTCATTTATGAGTTCAATTGCCTCTGATGTGGAAAGAATTTGAATCATTCACGCTAAAAGTTCAAAACGTCAATAAGTGTATTTTTATTAAATTGGGTCATAATAAACAGGTAGAATCAATGCTCAAAAATAGAAACGTTATCATGGGACTACTCATTTTGGCAAGTAGCTATCATGCTTTTGCCGAAAAGAAACGTTTTAGTATTTTACCCTTTCCTGTGGTTTATTATACGCCCGAAACCCATTGGGCTTACGGAGCAGCTCTCACTTCTACTTTTCGTTTCAGAGGCGATTCTGCTACTTCTCGTCCTTCTCAGCTAAGTTTAGGAATTGTATTTACCCAGCAGAAACAATCACTTTACTATTTACCGTTCCAAATTTTTATAAAAAATGCGGGGTATTACCTCTATGGAGAGATAGGTTTTTATCGATACAACTATTTTTACTTTGGGATTGGCAAAGAGTCTGTCCCCAAAGAAATTTATGGAGTGGATTATCCACGAATCAAACTGAATTTTTTAAAAAAGATTTATCCCAACCTTTATGCGGGGCTGCGTTATCAATACGAAAATTATCAAATTACCCAAACAGAACCAAACGGAGCTTTTGCTAATGGGGAGGTTCCTGGTACGCCGCTCGGACGCACGTCAGGAATAGGGGTAGGATTATTTTACGATACGCGTGATGTTATTTTTTTTCCTTCCAAAGGTGTCATCGCTGACTTAGCTTACTTTCATAATGCTCGTATATGGGGCGGAAATGTTCGATTTGATCGATTATCTACCGATATTTCCATTTACCGAAAAGTATTGCCCCAAACTATCTTGGTTGGTAACTTATTTGGCAGTTTTACTTGGGGAACGGCCCCTTTCAGTATGTTATCAGAATTGGGTGGTGGTAAACGTATGAGAGGATATTATCAAGGACGTTTTCGAGACGATAATGCCTTGGTACTACAGGGAGAAGCTCGTTTCAACATTTTTAAACGATTGGGTGGAGCCATATTTGGTGCGGCAGCTGTATTGGGGAATCAACAAGACATTTTAAGATTTAACGATCCTAAATGCTCGTATGGTGCTGGATTGCGATTTACGGCCAACCGCCGCGACCACCTCAATCTTCGTTTTGATTATGCGCTGGGTAAAGATGGCGGGAATTTTTATTTTACCATAGGGGAGGCTTTTTGAGCTGTATCGAAGGCTGACAAAATCAGGATTGATTTACAATGCGGATTTCAATTATTATTCCGACACTAAACGAACAAAATAATATTGCCTCATTGATTGAATCGCTACAATTCAATGGAGGAGGTGCATTGGCCGAAATTATTGTAGTGGATGCCGGAAGCAACGACCAAACAGAAATAGTCGCCCAAAATGCAGGGGCAATCGTAGTTAAGTCTCCTTTGCGTGGTCGT
>JBDHXS010000034.1:0-19398 GCA_039810845.1 Runella sp.
CTTTCAATTGGGCTATTAGGTTACGTTGCCAGACAGTTAGCTAAAAATTTAACGCATCACGGTTTTGCCACCGACAACTTAAACCAATTTTGGGGAGACAGTCAGGCCTTTATTTTAATGGGGGCTGTTATTTATATTATTGCTACTATTTTCAAAAAGGGAGTAGATCTTCAAAACGAAAATGATTTAACTATATAAACTATGGCAATCATTGTAAATTTAGACGTAATGATGGCAAAGAGGAAGATGTCACTAAATGAACTTTCTGAAAAAGTTGGGCTGACTTTATCGAACCTTTCTATTTTAAAGACAGGAAAAGCAAAGGCAATTAGATTTAGCACATTAGAGACAATTTGTAATGTATTGGATTGCCAGCCGGGTGACATTTTAGAATATGTCAATGACGAGCAAAAACAGTGACCCGCTAACAAACCGTTAGCAGTAATGCAAAAAATACCACAAACATGGTTTACATTACAAAAATGTATCTACTGACTTCCATAAACTGTTTGAAGAGCTTTAAGAAAGAGAAAGTATTGGTGGTTTTGGCGACATTCAATTAAAAATGTTCTGTGGTAACGGAGCATGCCCCTCTTGGGAAAGCAAAAAATCCCTTTCTCTAACGTAAGAAAGGGATTTAAAGTTACCGAAAATTGTATCAATCAAAGGTGAATTCCTCCTGCTACTTCGATGCGTTGGCCATTAATCCATTTGGATTCATCACTACACAAAAAAGCCGCCACACTGCCAATATCATCGGCCAAACCCACACGCCCTAAAGCTGTTCTTGAGGAAAGCAAATCGCTAAGATCTTTGTTGTCTCTCACCCTACCTCCTCCAAAATCGGTGGCAATGGCGCCAGGTGCTATCGAATTTACTCTGATTTTTCGCTGTCCGAATTCCAATGCCTGGTATCTTGTGAGCATATCAAGGGCTGCTTTCATACTGCCATACGCCGACGAACCCGCATAAGCAAAACGAGCCAACCCTGATGACGTATTGAGAACAACGCCTCCGTCTTTAATCAATGGCAATAACTTCTGTGTCAAAAAGTAGGGAGACTTTAGATGAATGTTCATCATCGCGTCGAAATCCTCTTCGCTTGTTTGTGTATAAGGTGCATAAAAACCAGTCCCTGCATTATTGATTAAAGCATCTATGTGGGATGCGCCAAAAACGGACGTCAGTACCTCTTTTAAATGAGAAACAAACACGTCAAATCCTTTTGTGCTGGAAATGTCCAGTGACATAGCTACTGATTTTTTTCCCAGCGCCCTAATTTCATCTACTACCTTGTCGGCTTCTGCCTTATTACTTTGATAGGTAATGATAACATCAAATCCTTTTTGGGCTAACTGAATCGCCTCATCTTTTCCGAGTCCACGGCTACCGCCTGTTACTAATGCAATCTTGCTCATTTGATTATTGGTTAATTTTGATGAGGCAAAATTGCAGCAAATCCGCCCTATCGTGTTTGCAAAAACGAAAGCATAATTTGTAAAAATCAAATATTCAAATAAAAATCCTTCTATTAGATGATACGCCGCTGCTGCGGGATTAGGTGCTTCTAAATTGAGCAGGTGAAACACTCATTTCTTTCTTAAAGAAATGAGAGAAATGAGCCACTTCTTCAAACCCTAATGAATAGGCAATTTCCGAAATGTTCCAATCAGTTTGTTTCAATAGTATTTTGGCTTCCTGTGTCACTCTGCTACCTATGATTTCGGTGGTGGTTTTGCCCGTGTTTTCTTTTAACACTTTATTCAAGTGATTGACATGCACCGCTAAACGTTCGGCGTAATCTTTGGCTGTTCGCAAATAGAGCTTCTGCTGTGGTGATTCTATGGGAAACTGCCTTTCAAGCAATTCTAAAAACAACGAACAAATCCTTGATCCAGCATTATGTACTGAATATAAAGCCGTTGCAGGCTGTAATTTTTGGCCATAATGAATCAATTCGAGAACATAATTGCGCAGCAAATCGTATTTGTAGGCATAGTCAGAAGCAATCTCTCGGTGCATCTTCTTGAAGATTGCCTTGATTTCCTCCACACTTTCTTCTGAAAGTTGAAAAATAGGAAAGCCATCGGGGCGAAAAATAGGCAATTCATCAATCGCTATACCTGTTTTGCTTTTGAGCATAAAGTCGGGCGTAAATACACAAAAATGCCCGCTTTGATTGGTATCTTGTGGCACATAATGGTACGGAATCTGGGGCGTGGCAAACAGCAAGGCATTCTGCTGAATATCAATAACTTTATCGGCATATTCAGCTCGATTTTTGCCCACAATCAAGCTGATTTTATAGTAAGCCCGGCGGTTGTAAAGCATTACTTTCTTTTCTCGCAGGTCTCTAATAAAATCATCAATCTCAAACACATTGAAATGACCGATTTCTTTTTTGAAACCTTCGGGAAGAGGCACTTTGATATCTTTATAAAACTCTTCGATGGATATACGGCTCATAGCATAGTTGTAAAATTCAAATATACAACAATACGATGAGCTAGCACAAGATCTACTGTTTTTACTCCTTCACAAACTCTTTTTTCTCAGTCCCTTCTATCAAAACCAATTTTTTCTCCTTCGGCTTGAATTCAATATTTACGCCAATTTGGTCAATTCTAAAAAGGTGATTCCCTGCTGCTTGCATTGCAAATTCTTGGGGTGAATTAGAGGTTTTGGCTAATAGTGTTTTTTCTTTTTTAGAAAAAGTGAGTTTGATAGCCAACTCAGCACTCGAATAAGTACCCAAGTAAGGTTCTAAATCTATCGCTGAAATTTCCTTGGCCATTTTCAAGATACCTGCCATCTCATCTACCGACTGGAGTCCTTCGGTACTTTCGAGGCGAGCCACCAATCCCCAGCCATAAAAATCGTTGGCAATAGCAATCATCAATTCATTTTCGCCTTGTTTGAGATTTATTCCGACACTTGCATTGTCTTTCGACATTCTCCCTTCGGGGTATTTCCGCATGGCTGGTTGCTGAAATAGGTTTTTATCAACAAGTACCGTTTGGTTATTCAAAAACACCCATATTTCATCGCTAAAACCCAATTGGAGCTTTGTTTTGACCGCTTCTTTGGCGATGATTTTGGTTTTGAGCCAAATCACTTTTCGCTCCTTATTTGCCCCAAATTTTCGGGTAAGATTGATAAAACCACCTCTTTCTGCCACAATACTATCCAAATAAGCTTCGGGTTTGGGTTGACCTGCCAAATAGGCTTCGTTGCCCAATGGCAATGGTAGAGGTTTGACTATGGCCCACTTCCTCAAATAGTTGGCATCGTGGTTTGTCAGGTCAATCCCTTCTTGGGGCGAAAGTCCTGCTACTTCATTAGGTTTTACTACTACATTTGTCATGTAAGAAGGGCCATCAAATGCAATGCTTCCTGTTGTTAGATTACCTTCTAATTTAGGGATTTCAAGCACAGGTCGAAGCTGGTGATTCATATATACCCGCATTTGGTTACCCGAAATCACCAATTTCAAGTGGTTCCAGTCATCTTTTTTGATGGGAGCAGGTGCTTGATATTGTGGATACATATCCCACATATTGATACCATCAAAATAAGGTGTGTATTGGATAGCGGTATTAGCCAATTTGTTACCAATCACATTCAGCCTCAAATACATAATCTCCTGTTCCTTTTCGTCTTTGCGATGAAAATAGATAGATTGGGCAAACCCAGGAAGAATTGGTTCCACATCAAACTCTATTGTGCCGTCTTTGAACATAACATCTTTCAGCACCACTTGCCCCGAATTCTGGGCCAATTTCATGGCTTTTTGCCCTTTATATTCGACAAATTCAACTTTTCCATCTTGATAAATCCACCGTTCAGGAGTTAGCGGAATAGTAAAATCAGTAGGGTTTTGAGGGAGTGCTTCGGTTTTGCCTTTATTTTTTTGAGCAAAACCTTGAATAGTAAGTAGAATAAGGATAACTTGAATTAGCTTTTTCATGGATGTATGGCGGTTTGGTTTCAGGCAAAAATGCAGGTCTCTAGTTATTTTTGCGGGTTCAAATCCGTGTCAAGTTAAGTTCAAGTTTATTCCATGGCAGATTAGCCTTATTTTTGTTGCTTATGACAACTACGGCCATTCATC
This sequence comes from Runella sp., assembly GCA_039810845.1. Lineage (GTDB taxonomy): Bacteria > Bacteroidota > Bacteroidia > Cytophagales > Spirosomataceae > Runella. The sequence goes on from JBDHXS010000034.1 coordinate 4,112, forward strand.
ATCCGATATCAAAACTCAAAACCCAAATTGAGTCACAACTTCAATGGGGCGAAAGCAGCGTTTGGAATAATTACGATTTTGAAAAACTCAGCGAACAGATTACTGAAAAAACAAGTGTGTCGTTGAGTGTATCAACTTTGAAGCGGATTTTTGGGAAAGTCAGCTACAAAAGCGAGCCTTCTATGACTACCCTCAACGCACTTGCGCAGTTTTTGGACTACGAAGATTGGCGTGACTTTTTGGTCAAAAATCCAGGAAATACCGAAACTCCTCTCCCTAAATTGGTATCAGCACCACCTATTTCAATGCCTCCTTTGCCCACTCAAAAGCCAAGTTTTTGGGATCGTCAACGGTGGACATTATTGGCTTTGTTAGTAGTTTCAGTAAGCATTTTTAGTTTTTATTTTCTTTCGAACAAGCCCAAATACAACCCTAACGATTTTAGCTTTTCATCTAAAACAATGCTCACCGAAGGATTGCCCAACTCGGTAGTATTTGATTTTAACGCGTCCAACGCCAATCCCCAAGATTCGGTATTCATTTCGCAGTCATGGGACGTGCGACGTAAGGTGTTAGTTAACAAAAACGACAAGCACCATTCATCCATCTATTATTATCCTGGGTATTTCCGAGCAAAATTGATGATTGGGAAAGAAATTATTAAAGAGCACGACATTCAAATCAAAACCGACGGCTGGCTTGGCGTCATTGAGGCCGATTGGGGCATCGAGCCTTTGTATTTTAAGCAAGATGATATTGTGAACAAAACCTTTGTTGAGGTCAATAGAGAACTGCTTCAAAAGTATGAAATTTCACACCACCCTATCCCACCTAAGATTCGGCTATTCAACCAGAAAGACATCAAGGATATAATGACAGATAATTTCACTTTTGAAACTGAACTCAAAAGTGACCCCGACAAAGGAAACAGTGCTTGTCAAAAGGTAACGGTGTTGCTGCAAGCAAAGAACGACATTATGATAATCCCCCTTACAAACGTTGGTTGTGTTGGCGATATTTCATTGGCGGCTTTTGGGTATTATGTAGCAAGTGACAAGGCCGATTTAAGTGGATTTGGCTGCACGCCCAGCGAATGGACCAAGCTCAAAATTGAATGTAAACGGGGTGAAATGAAAATTTTTGTCAATAACAAAGTGGCTTACATGGCCAAAATTACGAACGCCCCTACCGACATCGTCGGTGTCCAATACCGTTTCAAAGGACCCTGCGCCGTGCGGAATACCTGGCTAAAAGGGAATGCTGGAAAGGTGGTCTTTTAACGCATTCATTTTCATCCGTAGAAGTCGAGGATTATAAAAGCACAGATGTTCGCAGATGAAACATGCTCGAAATCGTTAAGTGTAGCGTCCAGTACGATGAAACTACCTCTGCACCTAAAAAATTTGTAGATAGGGTAGTTGGTCATTAAGCTACCCGTATAGATTTCGGAACCTTCTAAGCACGGAATTACCTTTTTAGTACCTCATTGCCAATGTCAGTTGAAAACAATAAACCTCAAAAACGGCCTTTTTTATAGAGCTATGCATTGTTACTTACTAATAGTTCTCATATTATTTTCAAACAAAAATACCCCGTTTTTATTGGCAATGATGATATCTGGTTTACGGTCTTTGTTCATATCCTGCACCGTAATATTGAGTCCTGCTCCAGAATCATTATCAATGACATACTCTGTCCAATAGGGTTGTTTGCCAGGAGTTAAGTCAAACCACAACAAATAAGCTGCGTCAGCATCGCCAGGGTCGCGACCGTGATGGGCTAAAAATCGCTTACCAGTGATGTATTCCTTGCGGCCGTCACCGTTCAAGTCAGCCATGATTGAAGAGTGAGTTTGAGCAGTAGTAGTGCTCATAAGATGCGTTTTGAAATTGATTTTATCGTCGCTGTCTGTAATCTGTTGGTGCCACCAAACGCCCAGAGCATGGGCAGATGCACTAATAACGTCGTTTTTGCCGTCGCCATCTACATCCAATACCTGCATGTGTGAACAGGCTTCACCCAAATTAGCAGGGTGAAATTTCCAGTTGCCGGAGGTTTTGTCGGCAGTTCCTTTAAACCAACCTTCTCGAACCACTACATCGTTGAAGCCATCTTTGTCCACATCTCCATACCCAATTCCGTGTGAAAAACTCTCAGTACCTGGCACATTTTCGGCACTCAAAGCATAACGTTTCCATTCTGTTTGTCCTTTTTTAACGGGGGCTTTCAGCCAGATGATTTGTTTTTTTACTCTGTCCCCACAAAGAATATCCAATCGCCCATCGCCGTCCATGTCAATAAATCCAGGCGATTCATTGGCAATTCCGACCGAATCGGCAATGATGTGTTTTGCCCAAACGCCAGGTTTATTGCGTGGGTTCTCAAACCAAAAGGCAGGTTTTCCTGGAAAATCAATAATGACAACATCATCCCAACCGTCAAGATTTACATCCATTCCCAAATTCAGAAATGAGTTACTATATTCTTTTCGGGGATTAAATACCTTGGACATCCCAAATGCAACGGCCTCAGAAGATCCTGTGTTTGGTTGAGCAGGAGCCATTTCATGCTTGATCCACGAAGGGGCTTCAAACCAATAATAACCAGCCACTATGTCTAATTTTCCATCTTTATTCAAGTCGGCAACAGCAACGCCTTCGGAAATGAAATCACTCGTTAGTTTGTTTTTTTTAAACCCACTTTCGAGTGCAGTCGTCACGGGTTGATTAAAGGCAATGCCAGAGATAAAAGTTATAAATAAGGTTATCAGTTGTTTAACTTTCATGATTTCATATTTACTTTATTTTCCTACGGCTTTTTCCAGCAACATCTGACTTTCATGGTTTTCGTGCGAATGTGATTTACCCAATCGGTCTTTCAGGTCTTTCAGTAATTTTTTGGACTCTTCGCTACCAATTGCTGTTACGCGCTGAATAGTGTAGGGGAGTAATTTTGAAAATTTTGAAGTTTCGGCCATTTGTAATGCCCGTTTGGTATCTACTACAGACAATGGTTCCGACGCATACCAAAGCATTAAAGGCAAGTTATGATCGTCTTTATCTTCCGCTTTTTGAGTTAGGGCTTCCAGTACCTCCCATCGTTGAGACGGGTCAATGCGTATCATGGCTGAGGTAAGATACAATCTGACAAGTGCAGAATTGTCCTTTTTTGCTAAATCAGCAAAACGGTTCAGCGTTTCAGAAGAAATAGTTTTGTTTTCGACCAATAACTGAATCGCCCAACTTCTAACGTATTCGCTTTCGTTGGCCAACAAATCAACTAATTCTTTCTCTGTCAGCCCTTTCGTTACATGTAGTGCCCACAAAGCACGAAGTTTGCGGGTAGCGTCTGGATTTTTGGCAAGCATTTCTTTTAGGGCTTTGTGTACTTTTTTATTCGGGCCCCGCTCTTGTAAAATGGTACGAGCTTGCCGTACGTACCATTCATTGGTATGCAATTGATAATTAACCAATTCCATACTGGAAGCTTTGGTTAAATCAGCCTGCACCCATTTGTCATTTTCGTGCGAAATCTTAAAAATACGTCCCATGGTTTTATCATGTACATCTGGGTTGGAGCTATGGCATTGGTTTTTATCATACCAATCAATCGCAAATACAGAACCACTTGCATCGTATTTGAAACTAATCCACTGCGACCATGAATCGTTCATTGCCATAAAATCGGGTCTGTGCTGCACCACATAGCCAGAACCACTCCGTTGGGGATGGTCTTGATTGAAACGCGCCCCATTGATGTTGTTCATAAAAATTTCATTACGGTATTCTTGAGGCCATGAACCACCCAAATAGACCATCGCACCCGCATGGGCATGACCGCCTCCTTTGGCAGCAGAGCGGAAATTACCAGCATGAGGGCCACGTTCGCCCACCCAGTGTACACGGTCGGCAGCAGTTTTGATGTCGTCGTAGGTATAGGGATTGAAATGTTTTCCAGCCTGCCGCTGATAGCGCGCATTGTGAATGATATGATACATGTGCGGAATCACGCAAGCAGTGATAAAGGGATGTCCGTAATCGTTAAAATCAATACCCCAGGGATTACTGGTACCTTCGGCAAACACTTCAAATTGGTGATTGGTAGGATGATAGCGCCATACACCAGCGTTGATTTTTGTTCTTTCAGCATCAGTAGCGCCAGGTTTTCCCACGTTGGAATGCGTAAATACGCCGTGAGTTCCGTAAAGCCAACCGTCAGGCCCCCAACGTAAACTATTCAGTGTTTCGTGCGTATCTTGAGTCCCCCAGCCATCCAATAGCTTTTGTATAGGCCCAGCAGGTTTGTCATTCTTGGCATCTATTGGTACAAATAATAGATAAGGAGCAGCACCCAGCCACACTCCACCCATACCTACTTCAATACCACTAACCAAATTTAGCCCTTCCATAAACACTTTGCGTTTATCGAGGATACCATCGCCGTTGGTATCTTCAAAAATCAGAATACGATCTCTTCCCTGCCCTTCGGGCGCAGGAACGGGATAGGTATGCCCCTCCACCACCCACAAGCGATTTTTGGCGTCAATAGTAAAACAAATCGGACGAACTACATCGGGTTCAGCAGCAGCCAAGGTGATTTTAAATCCTTTGGGCGGAGTCATAGCTTTGGCGGCTTCTATACCTGATAGCCCAGCATTAAGTACGGGATCGAGTGGAGGCAGGATAATGATGTCTTTTTGTTTTAGTTCGTTAGGAAACTCTGGGCGAGTAGAATAAAACAGAAATTCATCAAAATTAATATGTGCCCACTTATCATGAGGAATATATGGAATTTGCGAAATCCCCGTCTCGTTGTCAATGATTTTGATATAAATATCTTTGTTCAAATATCGTTGAAGGTCAACCACCACGGGTTGGAGTGTAGCGCGGCCTTGGCCTGTAATATGAAAAATGATTTCGTTTGTTCCAGCCAGAAGAATTTCTACCCGTGTGTCTTCCAAGGCCCCCCCTGAAACCCGAAATGCAGCAAAGGGTTGAGTTACTTTAAAGGGAACAGAAGTTAATGTGCCAGTTGATTTCGCATTGGCCGTTCCACCACTACTCAGGAAATATTTTCCTTCAAAGCCGATTTTCATGTCTTTTTCATGAACAGGAGAAGGGTCTTCGGTAATGAGTGGATTGTCAAAAGCAGTACCCGTGGCTGTCCAGTCCTTGAGAGAACCTGCCTCAAAATTAAGATTTAAAGGTTGACCCTCCTTTTGGGGTATTTGTCCCTGCAGAACTGTGGTTGAAATAACGCCTTCTACTACCTCAAAGTTGCCAACCATCCCTGCGACTCGGTGACCAGGGATTGAACAATAATAGATATCGCTTTTGTCAGCAATAAAAATGAGGGTTGTACTGGCTCCTTTTTCCAAAATAGTCTTACTTTTTATGGCCATTTTTTCCAACGCAATATCATGAGTCATCAACTCAGCATTGGTAATTTTTATTCGCACGCGGTCGCCTTTGTTAGCTTTTAATGTAGGATTACGGGCACCATCTGGGCTAAAATAACCAACCATAGAAGCTTCCAGCGTATAATCACGGTCAAAGCGGGTTGTATCTTGTTTGGAAGGTTGTTGAGCGTTACCGCTGTGTAATGCAAAAAAAAGGACAGCGAGTAAAGGTACAAGCAGGCGATTCAGACGCATAGTATATGGCAAAGGTTTGGTGATAAAAATTCTTGTTAAAGTTATTAAATATCTCATTCTTAGCCAATTTTGTAAGGCAAGAAATAACAATCAGTAAAATTGGCCATGTTTTATTGTTGTTGTATCATAGGTTGTCCTAATTGTTGGATCAATAAAAAAGGGATGGTTTCAAAATTGAAACCATCCCTTTTTTATTGATTGGTGTCTTTTGGGATTAATTTCTATTCCCCTTCCTCTGCCGAGTCTTTTCTGGCACTTTGTTCAGTAAGTTTTGCAAAAAACCCTTCACCTATTCCATCAAGCTCCACAGGTTTAAGTACAAAACGATAGTAGGTGCTTTTATAATCTAATCCTAACTTTTGAAATACGCCCTTCAATAATAAAGAAAAACCACGACCAATTCTGGTCAATTCAAAAGAAGATTCTTCTCCCGATTGAACGGGTATCAAATATAAACCAACAAACCCTTTTTTATTTTGGTCTATACCTACTTTAAAACGGGTACCGCTGGTTGTATCTACTCCTAAAAGTTGAAGAGTAGTGATTGGTAACGTAAGCTTACCATTAGAAGTAATGTGAGCATGAGCAATTACTACTTCTTCTTTGACGATTTTCTTTTTCTCTATGATATTATCTTCTGGAGAAAAGAATTTGATTTGTTTTTGTTTCATTGTAAACTCATAAGTAAGGTAAAATAAAAAATTAACCGAGGCAAAGGTAGCTATTTTAGTTTTATTTTTTTTCTATAAAAAAAATCTATTTAAAATCTACTTAGCTCGAAATGTAAAAATATAGTTTGTATAAAATCATTATAAATAGTACAGTTTTATGAAGTATGCCGTTGCTGTTTTAAAAAAGTCTAATTCATAATAGTTTTTATTTGAAAGAGCAAATTTTAGTCTTTCTAACGGCTTTGTTGCATGGCTCGCATTCAAAAGAGGTTAATGCAAATACATATACAAAAACCGAGTTTTTACCTGTCAAGTAAGCCTATTTTGGGGTACTTAACCATTCTCAGTATTGTACAAATCCTATTTGTCATTGTATTTTTTAGTTATTCAACATCCATGCAACAAAGCCCTTTCTAACTAAAAAATACTCCATTGATAAATCCAACAATTGAGACAATACCTAACAAATTACTTTTATTTTAAATATAAACACCTAATTATCAACTATTTAAGCAGCATAGCAAAAGTTTTGGGGTATTTACTATAATACAATTCGTTGACTTTGAACGGATAACGAATAACAAATAACGATTAACCGCATGGCAGCTCCGTTGTGCTTTAGCACTTAAATAAACTTTTATTTTTAAACAATCATTTCTTGCAGGGTAGGTATTCTAAAAAGCAACTATAGCAAAAAACCTCAAAACAGATTTATTTTGAGGTTTTTTGCTATTTCAACAGCTTTATTACTGTTTTGAAGGCTTTCTTCTAACCTATTTTCTTTACAGCTACTGCGCTTGGTCCTTTTTGGCGTATTTCAATTTCAAAAGTTACTTTGTCATTCTCTTTAACGGGAGTAGTCAGTTCATTGATATGAACAAAAATACTTTCCTGTGTTTTGAGGTCTCTGATAAAACCATAGCCTTTTTGTTCATTGAAAAAACTTACAATACCTTCTCTAATAGTCTCAAAAAGTTCGTTATCTTCTTGTTTAGGTGCTCCAAGTTGAATGTCTTCGGTGTTTACGGTTTTCTTTTTTCTTGGATCGGGGGGCGTAGAAGTAAGATTACCATTTTCATCAACGTATGCAATCATTTCTTCCAAACTTTGGCCTTTTTTAGCATTAGCTTGGCGTTCTTCTTTCTTTTCCTCTTTGTCTTTTTTCTTCTTCAACTTTTTCTTCTCTCTTTCTTTTTTACTGAATGTTTCTTGGGAACTGGCCATAGTTTTTTTTGATCTTGATCGTTAAATGTGCTACTTAAATTGAATTTGGAAGGGTATAGATACCCGTTTAATGGCTTAGAGTAATTGCCTAAAAAAATCGTATAAACAGAAGTTTACAAGGAGAAGATAGGTAACTGGGTAGTCCACTAATAATGACAACACCAGTATTAGCTTAAAAATTGCCTATTCGCTGGAATTGATAGATATATTTTTTGTAATGGCATCAGTACCGTAGTAAGCGATGCGAACCCGCTTCATTCTTGTTACAACACTGCCATCACCGTATAGCCTTGCTTTTTTAGCAAATTTAGTACTCCCTTTTCACCTCCCAAATGCCCCGCTCCTACCGCAAAAAAAGTAGGCTTGGCCTGCATGGCTTTTTCCATTATGGGTACCCAAGCGACATTACGATTGGCCAGTAACAAATCTTCATAGCCATTAAAATCCCAATCGCTTTCGTCCATTACTTTTAATAAACCTTCCACGTCTTGCGCTTTGTACAAAGCCACCATCTTACCAAATTCCTTCGACGATTCTTCTTTTTTGCGGACCATATCGGCCAACAAACTCGCCTGTTTTTCGTAAGGTATTTGGTCAAAAACACCCATTTGAAACTCCACCGTTTCCAATCCGAGCATTTCCTTTTTGGCATTGGTAGCCATTTGAGTAAAGGTTAGCTCATACGACTGCGGTTGGCATGAGAGTAAAGTCATATAAAGCATTGACATCACCGTAAAGGGCTTCATCCCGTTGATTTGATCTACACCCATCCCCATTTTTTGTTTGAAATGGTCGTTGAGCAGAGTAGCATCTTCGGGTTTTAGGTAATCTTTGAGTTTTTTACCATCGCTAAACATGGCAGTTCGCATCATTTTAGACATTATAGAAGGATCATCCATGTCCAATTCTAAATAGACTTGCTCTGTTCTGGCAAAAGCCGCTTTAGTCGAATCTGTCATGAAATAGTCGTTCGGGCAAATCAAGTGAATCGTACCGTAGAGATAAGAAGGCTTGGCAAGACCGTTGCCTGAAATCTGCCAGAGGAGCGATTTTTCTTGGGCGTTGGCAAAATGCAAAAGAAGACAAAAAATAAAAAGATTTAGTGTTTTCATGGATTTAAAAAAGTTAGAGCACAAAAAAACAAATACTAACAGGTATCTACATATAAATAGAAAGACGAAGAAAGATAAAATTTAGCGTGGCTTGTATATTTCATCCAAAAAAATTGAATGGAAAGTAGTCTTTTCACTTTCTCTATTGATAACACCGCTTAATTGCAGACAGTTTTTAAATGATTGGTCTGAACCAATCAATTTCGTCCAAATTTCTTTCACATTCTCTGGATTTGATACAATATGCGATTGCCAATTAGCAATAACACAGTAAATCAATAATACATTTTCATCTATCCTAAACTGCTTTTCGCTCCAATTGCCCGTTTGCCAATCCACTTCTAATTTAACCTCAAAACCACTTCCGCGTTTTTTATAGAACTCACTAAGACTGACAAAATCTTTTTCAAATTTAGGGAAATGATGAGGTATATATTTCACTTCCATTATTCCCACAATTTTGTCCTCCTTTGTAAAAATCATATCAGGAATAACAATACGAACGAAAGTCTTCCTATTATCAGTAGCATTATTTTTGTCAATATATGGCTCAATAAAGATTTGATACCTACCAGTACCAGTTTCAAAAATAGCATACTGCCGTAACACACGAAACATTTCTGCCTGAAGATGCCTTTCTGAGCAAATTCTTCCCTGCTTGTAAATAAACTCTATTTGCTTCCAGCAATCTTGTAGAGCTGTTTTCAATTCAGAATCATTTCTCATTTCAGAAAGTCCCATCCTGATCATATTTAAATCTTTAACCAAAAAATCAATTTTAGGTCAATTATAAAAAAGCCTTTGCAGATAAAGACTGCAAAGGCACAATAGATTTCTTTCTCTAACTTTCGCTAACTTTTTCGCTTCGAGGCTGACGAGATTTCATCCAGTGCATTTACCAGTCGGTCGAGGTCTTTGGGCGTATGATATACGTGAGGGGTTACGCGTACCCCTTTGATGTTTTCCCATTCGATGCCCGTCGTATGAATCTTGTATTTGTTGAGGAGTTGCCCATCCAATTCTGACGTTTTGAGGCCGTCAACCGACACCAACGCAATGGCACAGGCGTATTTTGGATCGGGTGAAGTATGAATTTTCACGCCAGGAATTTGGCGGGCTTTGTCCGTCCAATAGCGTTGAAGATAATGAGCGCGGGCTTGTTTGCGGGCTGCGCCAATAGAAAGTTGAAAATCAGCGGCCGTGCCAATGGCCATTTCGGAGGCAAACGATCGCGTTCCCAAACTCTCAAACTTACGAATGTCAGGGCCATCGGGTTCGTTGTTTGACAACAACGCCCATACTTTCGAGATTTTATCTTTTTTTACGTACATCATACCACTTCCAAACGGTGCACAAAGCCACTTGTGCAAACTTGTGGCATAATAATCACACCCTAAATCGGGGATTTTAAAATCCAAAAGCGCAAACGTATGGGCACCATCGGCAATCACTTCGATACCTCTTTTGTGGGCTTCATCAGCAATCTTACGGACGGGCTGAATCTGCCCAATCCAGTTAATCATGTGGGTAATGTGCACGACTTTGGTGCGCGATGTAAAGGCACTCACAAATTTATCCACAAAATACGCATCATTTTCTTGGGGCAAATCCAGATTCAGCCACACCAACTTAATCCCATCGCGTTTTTCGCGCTGTTTCCACGCATTTATCATGTTGGGATAGTCTTGTTTGGTCAACACCACTTCGTCGCCAGGTTTTAAATCCAGTCCAAAAATGACGGTATTTAATCCTTCGGTAGCATTGCGGTTGATGGCAATTTCTTCGGCATCACAACCTGCTAAATCAGCCAATTTTGAGCGCAATGATTCGCGTCCTTGGTCCAAAATCCGCCACATATAGTAACTCGGGGCTTCGTTACAATACTGATAGAACCGAATATGGGCGTCTTGTACCGAGCGAGGTTGCGGACATACGCCACCGTTATTGAGGTTGAGCAAGTTAGGAGAAACAGTAAATTCGGTCTTGACCCACGCCCAAAAATCTTCATTTTGAGCCGCTTCAAGGGGCGACAGATGCACCATTTGGCGATTCATTGCCTCAAAATTTGAGGCTTCAGCGGGGTTTAGAAAGGGTGGTAGAGTCATAGCACCAGCGGCAGCACTCAATGACCCCAAAAATTGACGGCGGTTAAACATGGTTTAAGTATAGTTTGAAAGTGGAGCGGCTCTACAATACTACAAATACGCCTGCAAAAAGGCAAATAGAATGATGGCAAAACCGTTAAATAAAAGGTATTCGCTAATTGTAAACCTCTAAAGTTCTAAATCAAATTAGTTTTTTTAACTTTGATGGAAGTTTGTGCATTGCCCCATTATTTTTATTTCCACCTCTAACAACTCCTCAATTATGAAACACACTCGTTTAACCTCTTCCCTTTTATTGCTTCTTGTCTCAGTATTTATTATTTCTTGTGGCAAAGATGAACCTGAGCCTTCAATGGGCGATCAAGTGGCTGGTAATTATACACTTACCAAACTTTCGTTTAGTGGACTCACTGCCGATTTGCCCTTGACTGATCCTACATCAGGCAATACGCGTTCGGGAACGGTAGTGGTCACAAAAGTAGCAGACGACAAGGTAACGGCTAAAATTACCCAGTCTATCAAAGACAAAGCTGGAAAGATTACCAGCGGAGTAACTGATTCTGGAGAAGTAACATTAAAAAAAGCTACCACAGGAGAAATAGAAGCCTACATTGGAACTTCTAAAATTGGAATGTATAGCAGTTCATTATTGACCCTTTATGTGATTGATCCTTCCCTGGGGGCAGTTACTCTGATTGGGAAAAAAGACTAATGGTTAGTTTACTTACCTTCTTGAGTCGGCATCCCTCCTGGTTTGCCGACTTTTTTATGCCAACACTTCTTCTTTACTGGGAATTGAAACCGACCCTCCTTTTCGGGTTACACAAATGGCAGATGCCTGCGTAGCAAAGTCTAAACATTGTTTCAGATTCTTCCCTATTGCCCAAAAAGCCACAAAATAGCCAATGAAGGTATCGCCTGCTGCTGTGGTATCAATGGCTGTTACTTTCTGGGCTTGCACTTCAAAGCGGGCTGTTTGATGCGTATAAATCGCTCCCTTCTCACCCAAAGTCAATAGTGTAGAGGCATTGGGATAGTGATTGGACATAACTTCTAAGATTTCATCAGGAGAAATTTTTCCTGTCAATTCTTGTCCTTCTACTTCATTGATAATAAAAACGTCAATTTTATCTAATGGAAATTGAAGTACGTCTGAAGTCATGGGCGCAGGATTAAAGAAAATCTTCATGCCTTTGGCCGAAGCCACTTCGATAATTTCGGGGATTTGATTTATCTCATTTTGAAGTAACAAAATATCTCTTTGGTCAAAATGACTCAGTATCTCTGTGATTTGCGATGATGCTACAGTGCGATTGGCTCCACCATGAATAATAATGGCGTTTTGTCCTTCTGGAACTACTTGAATGATGGCGTGTCCTGTGGGACCATCAGTAATGGACAAAAAACGCGTGTCAACACCCCATGCATCCAGTTGTTTTTTTATCCACAAACCATCGTTTCCGATGTTTCCTGCGTGAAAAACTGTTGCTCCCGCTTTTGCCAAAGCAACACTCTGGTTGCACCCTTTCCCACCCATAAATACCTCATACGACTGGCTGGCAATGGTTTCGGAGGGTTTTACAAAATGCGAAACTCCATATACGTAGTCAATATTGACAGAACCAAAATTAAGGATTTTCATAGGTCAGGTATCTAATCAAACGAATCATACAGCATTTTGAGAAATTTCTCGCGCGAAGCGCCCAAAACAACCTCCATATTGGGCTCTTTTTTGAGAATGTTGGTGTGGTCAATGATGGTTTGTCCACGCGTAAGACCCTCTCCCAAAGCTACTTCTACATACAGATTTCGCACATCGGTTGCTACGCTCCTATCCAATGCCACGGCCACCGTAATGGGATCGGGCAAATCAAAGCCCACTTTTCCCGAAGTCTCTGCGGTAAATTGGGCTTTTGCCCCTTGAATATCCACTACAAAATTGGCAAGCAACTTTTCAGTAGCCCGAAGTGCTTGAGTCGCTTGTTGGTCAAAGGCAGCGTATTTAATGGAAATATCCCACCCTACCATAGTCATTTTCATCCCCGATTGAAACACAATTTGCGCCGCTTCGGGATCTACCCAAATATTGTATTCTGATACAGGGGTTACGTTTCCATATCCCATACCAACACCCCCCATGATGGTACAAGACTTTACTTTTGAGACAATTTCGGGTGCTTTCGACAATGCTAACGCCATATTGGTCAATGGGCCCAGCGTAATGATTTCAATTTCATTCGGGAAAGCATTTACCGTGTCTATAATCACGTCAACGGCGTTTCCTTCATTTGGGTATCGTCCTTTCAAATCAAGGCCAATATCGCCCATACCATCTTCTCCATGGACAAATTGTGCCGTAAACAGCGGTCGAATAAGCGGCTTTTCTGCGCCCAAATACACTTTTGTATTGTATTGACACAATTCCACCATGTAGAGGGCATTTTGTAAACCCTTATCCGCAGGGACATTTCCCGCTACAATCGTAATGGCTTCAATACGCACATCGGGGGCTTTCATGGCCATCAACAACGCCACAGCATCGTCGGAACCCGTATCGGTATCAATCAAAAAATGTCGCATTTTTCTACCTATTATCCATTTATCATTACTTCACTTTCACCCACCTGCTGACGCCACATGGCATAGTATAACCCTTTCTGAATCAATAAATCTTCATGGTTTCCTGACTCTACTATTTTGCCCTTTTCTAATACAAAAATACGGTCGGCGTGCATGATTGTACTCAAACGATGCGCAATCAATACAGTAATATGCTGCTGATTGCGCGACAAATCACGAATGGTATGTGTAATTTCTTCTTCTGTCAATGAATCAAGTGCCGAAGTGGCTTCGTCGAAAATCAATAAATTAGGATGACGAAGTAGCGCACGGGCAATGGATAAACGTTGTTTTTCTCCACCTGACACTTTCATTCCTCCTTCACCTATGACGGTGTCTAAGCCATTGTCAGCACGATTGATGAGTGAATATGCTGCCGATTTTTGCAGTACTTCCAAGCATTCTGCATCGGTCGCGGAGGGTTTTACAAAAAGTAAATTTTCCCGAATGGTACCTGAAAACAATTGAGCATCCTGCGCCACAAAGCCAATTTGCTCGCGCAACTCGTCTTTATCAATCTCGCGGCTATCAATACTATTGTAAGCAATACTCCCTTCTTCGGGGTCATACAAACCAACAAGCAATTTGATAAGCGTGGTTTTCCCACTTCCCGACGGTCCAGCAAAAGCAATCGTTTCGCCTTTTTTTACTTCAAAATTCACATTTCGTAAAGCAGGCCGTGCGGCAGTGAGGTGTTTAAAAGCAACATTGCTGAATACTACTTTTTCGATACGGGCTAATTGTGCAGGCTTGACAGGCTTGGCTTCAATAGGCTTGCTCAAAATATCACGAAAATTATTGAGCGATACTTCTGCTTCGCGGTACAGTTGAATGACGTTACCCAGTTCTTGTAAAGGGCCAAAAATGAAAAATGAATACAAAAGCAACGAGAAATATTGTCCAATAGTCAATACTTCTTTAAAAATCAACCAAAGCATCAAAGCCACGATACAGCTACGCAAGAAGTTAATGGTAGTTCCCTGAACAAAACCTAATGTCCTGACAAACTTGACTTTACGCAGTTCCAAACCCAGAATTTTTTCAGTATTCCCATTCAGTCGCTTGATTTCTTGATCTGTCAAGCCAAGACTTTTAACCAATTCGATATTACGCAAAGATTCAGTGGTACTACCTGCCAAGGCCGTAGTTTCAGACACGATTTTGGTCTGTATTTTCTTAATTCGTTTGCTAAGTACCGAACTCAGCCAAGCAATGACAGGAATCGTCAGAAAATAGACAGGCGCAATCGGCCAATAGATACTCCACGCGTAAATAATCACAAACGTAATCCCAATCACTGACTGAAACACGACGTTGACCACCGACGTAATCATGCGCTCAGTGTCAGTTTTTACTTTTTGCAACACACCCAGTGTTTGGCCGCTTCGCTGATCTTCAAAGACCTGATAGGGCAAAGCCAGTGAGTGTTTAATACCATCGGTGTAAATTTGTGTTCCGACTCGCTGCGTAATGACACTAATAAAATAATCCTGAAAGTTTTTAGCAATACGTGACACCATCGCCGCGCCAATAGCCAAGCCTACAAATTTGAGAATCCCCCAAATGTATTCGCTCTCTGTAAAATTTTTAAAATTGGACGCATAACGGTCAATCACCAACCGGTAAATGTACGGGTCCAGCAACGAGAAAATTTGGTTGATAGCGGCCAATGTCAAAGCCACAAGAATGAGTTTCCAATAAGGACGAAGGTAGCGGTAAAGTATTTCCATGAAACAAGAAACACTAGCAACCCAAATTATGTTCCTCTAAGTTAAAAAGTTGGTTCTGAGTGTCGTCACACCTGTGTTTACCTCCATCTATTGATTACTATTGGGCTACAAAATGACCTCTGCCTTCACATTTTCCAATTTTTCGATTGTTTTCCAACATTGATACAGTGACC
>JBDHXS010000035.1:0-19290 GCA_039810845.1 Runella sp.
AATTCATCGAAAAGCAATTTTATCAGTTTCCCATCTGATCGTATGAAAGTGTGATTTTCTTTGGTATTTGGTTGCTGCTTTATGGCCGCTTTGGCCTTGTCGATGGCTTGCAGGAAGCGTTCCATTGAGAAAGGCTTCAGCAAGTAGTCCGTAGCGGCCAGGTCAAAGGCTTCATGCGCGTGTTCTTTATAGGCTGTCGTAAAAATAGTAATAGGTTTGATTTGCAGGCTTTTCAGAAAACTAATGCCACTTATGACGGGCATATTGATGTCCAGAAACAACAGATCTACCTTTCCAGTTTCCAAAATAGGTCTTGCCATAAATACATCAACTACCGACCCAACCACCTCTATTTCAGGCAAATGATTACAATATCCTTCAATGAGTTGGCGCGCCAGCGGTTCATCATCTACGATGAGTGCCTTCAGTATCATGTCAGTCTTAATTTGATCATAAAAGTATTGTTTTTTCGGTCAATACTTAAATCGTGACGACTGGGGTATGCCAGTTCCAGACGTTTTTTTACATTTTCCAACCCCAAGCCGCTATGTTGTTCCGACGTGGTTGCCGTCGAGTTGGGAACAAAACTATTCTGAACGGAAAAAAGCAGCGTTTTACCCCAAATTTGTAAATCTATGGCAATAGTAATCTTTGGGTCTTGAGTATTTTTAGAATGTTTAAACGCATTTTCTACAAATACAATCAAAAGCATAGGCGCAATCGGGGGAGCTTCAGTAAGGTTTTCTGGCCAATTTGCTGTCAATTCCAACCGCTCGCCAAGGCGTATTTTTTCAAAATCTATGTAGTTTTTAATGTAATTTATTTCGTCGTCGAGCGATACCAGCGCTGCTTTGGTATCATAAACGGTATAGCGCAAGAGGTCCGACAATTTGAGAAGCAACGGAGGCAGCCTGGAGGCATCATGGATGGAAAGAGCATACAGGTTATTGAGGGTATTGAACAAAAAATGAGGACTCAGCTGGCTCTGAAGCAGCTTCAGTTCGGCATCGCTTGTATTGGCTTTGGTTTCAGCATTAGTAATTCGCCGCTCGATCTGATGTTTGATGATAGTAACGCCCATCGCAGTTACAAAACCTAAGCTCATCAGTGTGAAATTCAGATATAACAACACAGTGAAACTCTCATTTACTCTTAAATAATTGATGACCAACCCAAAACCCGAAAAGAGACCGACAAACAATACTCCCAAAACGGTTACGGTGCGATCTTCAGTGCCGGTGCTTCTGCTCAGATAATAGTTCGCTATAAAACTACCTGCCACAAAACTAACTACAGTCAATATGGTATTGATTAGGGTTTGGTCTTTTTCACGCTCTAAATCAATGATATGAAAAATAAAAAGCAGTACAAAAAACAAGGCTGCAATGCCGATTATCCACTGTAAAATAGTGATTAAAAGCAACCTCTGCTTTCCGAAGATAAGCCAGAGAACAACCAGCAAAATGATGATAAGAAGAATTTGCCCAGCCATTTCAATTGGATTTTTACCCTAAAAATGGCAATTCTATTTCAATATTCTTCTCCATCACTGACAGAAAGGTTTTTTGGGCTGACGAAAATCGAAAAATGGAATTTGAGGCTTGAACTTCTTGCCCTCGTCAGTCAATTTTACTCTTTTATCACAGAATCAGGACTTTCTGTCAGCCCCATACGCCAACGGAAATTTTCTTTCAGAGTTTTGCTTCAAAAATAGCCAAACAGCATGAAAAAAATTATCCTATTCTTCGTATTCATTGCCACAAAAACATTGGCACAAAGCAACCTAAAAGGGGAAATCAAAGATCATAACAATGAGGCCGCTATAGGTGCCAATCTGCTATTGATTGCACTGCCCGATAGCCAGCAAGTAGCGGGTATCGCAGCCAACGCCCAAGGGAAATTTGAATTTGTTAACCTGAAATCGGGCAACTATCTTTTGAAAATCACCTATTTGGGTTCTAAAAATTATCAAAGCCCTACCATCCGATTGGGTGCAAATCCCATTACGCTTCCCACCATTTTTTTATTGCCTGCTAAAATACAACAACTGAACGAAGTAGTTATCAAAAGCATTCGTCCGCTGGTGGTACAGGAAGCTGACAAAACCCTCATTCACGTAGAAGCGTTGGGGGGAGCCGCCACTCTGTCGGCTCAAGAAGTACTGGAAAAAACACCTGGCATAGTAGTAGACCAAAATGGTAACATACAGCTGAACGGACGCACTGGCGTAATGGTATTGATTGATGGACGGCCTACATATATGAGTGGTACTGACTTAGCCGCATACCTCAAATCTCTTCCTGCCCAAATGTTGGACAAACTGGAGCTAATGGACAACCCTCCTGCCAAATACGATGCCGCTGGTTCATCAATCGTCAATATTGTCCTGAAAAAGAATCGGTTGTATGGACTTACGGGCAATATAAGCACAAGCCAAAGCGTGGGGCATACATGGCGAAGTTATAACAATTTGAATCTCAACTATCGACAGGGAAAACTGAACCTCTTTGGAGGCGTTGGCCTGACTCGTGATGCCAACCGCATCGTGACCACTTCTACACGAGTCATTACGGAAGGAAGTAACAGTCAGCAATACAGCAGCGAAAATATCGCCACAAATCACAGCCTGAGCGGTAATATTAGACTGGGTTTTGATTATGACAAAAGCAAAAATACAGTGTTTGGCGGACAACTGTTTCTGCAAAAAAGTGATAGGAATGATGCTGCTGTTTTTAACAACTTAGTAAACAATATCAATTTTTATGGTTCAAATAAGGGGCAGTTTGATTGGAACAGCTTAAGCACCAGCCTGAATTTTACCCACAAACCCAAAAAACAGGGAAGCGAATGGAGCGGCGATGTCAGTTATCAGCAATTTGGTTCTGAGGGCACTCGGAATTTCCAAAGCAGTCATTCGGGAACTACGCAGATTTTCAACAATATTTTCTATACACCAGCCACTATTTTGACCTTCAAAACCGATTATCGGCTACCCCTTTCTAAAAAAACCGTTATGGAGTTGGGAGCAAAGGCAGGATTCGTAAAAAATACCAATGAAGCCGACGTAGAGAATAAAAATGACCAAAATTTTGTGATTGATCCTACCAAAAGCAACCATTTTGTCTATAACGAAAATATCAACGCTACCTACCTGAGCTTACGACACACCCTCAACAATCGAACCAGCTTGCAAATGGGGCTGCGTGCCGAAAACACCAATATCGAAGGTAATCTCCTACCCAATATCGCTACTGCTGGTGAGCAATTTTCACAGCATTTTACCAACTTATTCCCTACCTTCTTTTTTCGACGGGCGTTGGATAGTTTAGGCAAGCACAATCTAAATTTCAACTACGGACGCAGAATAAATCGCCCTAACTATCAGCAGTTTAACCCGTTTTTAAACTATATAGACGATTATACTTACAACAGCGGTAATCCTACCTTAAAACCATTTTATCTGCATAACCTACAGCTTCGTTATCAGCACAGTGGTGGCTTCAGTATAGGGGTAGCGATGGATTTTGCCGATGGATTGAATGAAAACCTGGCTATCCGGGAAGGTGATAAATTTGTACGAAGAACTTATAACTTGGGAAAAGGGTATCGGTTTGGATTGGTGAGTAATTACAACAAAAAAATAAACAAGTACTGGACTACCAATGTGAGCTTTCAGGGGTTCCGATTCAATATAAGGGGTACTATAAACGGAGATGTGGCTGTCACTCAATACGTATCCTTCCGTATCAATGCCAATCAGCAGTTTAGTTTTGGTAAGGGTTGGTCGGCTGAATTATACGCCAATATTGCGGCCCGCGACCAAGTATTTACTATGACCATGAGCAGTTTTTATTCGATTTATGCGAGTATTGGCAAGAAAATCCTGAAAGGCAAAGGAAGTCTCCGGTTGTTGATAGATGACCCTACTTATGCTAATTACCGCACCGAAATAATGGATAATTACCAAAATACGGTGCAATACCGAAAAAGTCAGGGTGATACCCGCCGTATCGGACTGAATTTTAGTTACCGTTTTGGGAATGAAAAATATACCCGCCGCCGTCAAACAGAAGATGCTGCAGAGGAAGAACGCAGAAGGGTGCAGTAGTCTCAAAATATAACTAATAATCTTGTAGTTAGAATAATACTCTTCCAACAAATGAATGAAACCTTTTAAACGATGAAAAGAATGGAATGGGGTAAATAGACATATTATGCCTGCTTTTAAAATTTGTCTATTTCTTGTTGTTTCCTTAACTTATGCGTTTAATACGCAGTTGTTAATTTGACATACCCTATTTTCAAAATAATTCGTTTAAGGTACATGATGAGGTTTCAAAAAATTGTATTGATTTTTTTGATTTTGGGCCTATGTCCTGGCTGGATTTGGGCACAGGAAGAACGTGGACAGGTCACCAATAAAACAGCTCCTAAAACCGTCGGTAAAACCTGGGCGTTGATTGTATGCGTGTCTCAATATCAGCATGTTAAACCCCTTCGCTTTGCCAGTGACGACGCCCTTGCTTTTTACAATTACCTACTTTCGCCCGCAGGTGGCTCTGTCCCTCAAGCCAATATCGAACTTTTGTTGAACGAAAAAGCTACGTTGGTACAGGTTGATTTGGCCATCGGCAAGCTCATAAATTCTGTAAAGCCCAACGACCGCGTTTTTATTTATTTTTCGGGTCACGGTGATCAGGAATCAAAAACCATTGCCCAACGCGGTTTTTTGCTCACGCACGATTCGTTCAGTAGCAATTATAATTCTACGGCCTTTGCTGTGATTTATTTGCAAGACTATGTCGCTACCCTTGCTACCAAAAATCAGGCACAGATTTTTATGTTTTTGGACGCGTGTCGGTCGGGAAAATTGGCGGGAAGTGAAATTAACGGTGTACAACTGGCTGGTCAGCAATTACTTACGAAAGTTGCTAACGAAGTAAAGTTTATGGCTTGTCAAGCCGACGAATTATCGCTCGAAGGGTATCAGTGGGGGGGAGGACGTGGGTTGTTTAGCTACCATCTCATTCGCGGAATGCAGGGACTGGCCGATGCCAATGAGGACAAAATAGTCACCTTGCGAGAACTGGAACGATACCTCGAAGACCGCGTAACCACCGAAGCCGCGCCCAATCGTCAGAATCCACTCTTAGTAGCAGCCGACAAGTCATTGTCACTTGCCAAAGTGGACTTGCCTACCCTTACCGCTGTGCGTCAGAATGTGCCACTGCCCGCCTTTACACCCGTACAGGGTAAAGGTTTTGTCGAAACCATCTTGGATGAAGCGAGTACTGAAGTGCGAAAATCGTATGCAGATTTTCACGAAGCAATTGCCAAAAAACAATTGATTGACTCACCCAACGATGCAGAAGGATATTATGAAAAATTACTTTCCATCCCCTCCATTAGTGATCTTCATCCTTTTATTAAGCGTGAGTTTGCGGCGGCGTTGCTCGAAGAATCGTCTAAAACCTTTGCGGAACTTTTGGGGAATAAGAACCCAACAGTTATAGGAAATACCTACCAAAAAAACATTCGTTATTTAGAGAAAGCAGCTCAAATTTTAGGACAATCGCATTTTTTTTACCCCAATCTACGTGCACAGGCTTTTTATTATAAAGGCTTAATGGCCGAAACAACCAACCCCAACGAAGCACTTTCCAATTATCGTCAAGCTCTCACGGCTGATAGCACCTTTGCGCCTGCATATAATGATTCGGGCCGTTTGTTGTATTTAAAGAAATCCTACAAAGAAGCCCAAGGTATTTTTGAGAAAGGACTGCAATTTGCTCCCAGCTGGAGTTTTTTGCACCTTAATTACGGCATGGTTTTGGCCGCTCAAAACCTCTTGGCCGAAGCTGAAACAGCCTACAAAAAAGCCATTGAACTCAAACCCGACGATGCCATCGCCTATAAAAATTACGGAAATTTGTTAGCCAAACAAAATCGAGCGGAAGAAAGTGAGAAAGCCTATAAAAAAGCCATTGAATTAAACGCTACTGACCCCGAAACTTATAATAATTACGGGCTTTTATTGAACAACCAAAAACGATACATTGAAGCCGAATTTGCCTATAAAAAAGCCCTCGAATTAAGCCCCAACGATGCCCAAGTGCATAGTAATTATGGCATTGTATTGGCGGTGCAGAGTCGTCCCGTCGAAGCAGAAGCTGCTTTTCAGAAATCTATTCAACTCAATTCCAAAGAGGCTCAAGTGTATTTCAACTACGGCATTTTGTTGGCTACTCAAAACCGCGTGGCTGAAGCTGAAAATGCCTACAAAAAATCTATTGAATTGAATCCCAACGAAGCGATTGTTTATAACAGCTACGGGGTGTTGTTGGCGGCCCAAAATCGCGTGACCGAAGCAGAAAAAGCCTATAAAAAATACCTTGAACTGAGCCCTAACAACGCATTAGTTTATGGTAATTATGGCAACTTACTGGCCCGTCAAAATCGCCAGAAAGAAGCGGAGGCAGCCTATTTAAAATCTATCGAATTGAATCCTAACGATGCCAACGTTCATAAAAGTTACGCCATTTTACTCAAAAACCTAAACCGACTAACCGAAGCCGAAACAGCTTACAAGAAGTCTATTCAACTCAAAAATGACGACGCTGAGGTGCATAAGAATTACGGAATTCTGCTGGTTTCGCTCAACCGTCCCACCGAGGCTGAGGTGGCTTACAAAAGAGCTATTGAATTGAATCCCGCCGACCCCTTCGTTTATAATAGTTACGGAATTCTGCTGGCAGCTCAAAACCGTTTGGCAGATGCGGAGGTAGTCTATAAAAAATCCATTGAAATTAGCACCTCCAACGGACTGGTTTACAGCAACTATGGCAACTTACTGGCGCGTCTAAGTCGTTATGAAGAGGCCGAAGTGGCCTATAAAAAAGCCATTGAGCTTGTCCCCAAAGATGCTAATCTTTATGGCAATTATGGTAATCTTTTGGAAGGCTTAAACCGCTTGCCCGAGGCAGAAGTTATTTACAAAAAAGCGATAGAACTCAACGCCAACAATTTTCGCGCTTATTATTATCTTGCTTCCATCAAAGCACGCCAAAATCTGCCTGCTGAAGCCATTGACTCACTGGGCAGAGCCCTCGAAAAAGGCTACACTAATTTTGAAGTAATCAATAAAAATGCAGCTTTTGATTCCCTACGAGAAATGCCCGAATTTAAAGCCCTCATTGAAAAATACCAGAAGAAATAACTCTGATTTATGAAAACCTCTATTTTTCTTTTTTTGCTTACAATTACGCCTTTCATTTCCCGAGCTCAAACGCTTCACCTCATTCTGGTGTCAGACTATGAAAATAAGGATTTTGGAATGATAAGCCTCAAAGACGAAGATATAGTAGGGACAATGTTTAAAAAAGTGGGAATCCAGATTGGTTATCCCCTAAAAACCGCCTACGTCAACAAAAACTCTCCTTTGGGTTTTACGAGTGAGGGCGTTTGGGCAGCAGTAAAAGATACTTCCATTCACGCCAAAGACATCGTTATTTTTTATTATTCTGGGTTTGGGGTTTATACGGCTAACAACGCACTACCTTCTTTGAAATTGGATAACAACAACCTGTTAAGTTTTAGTAAATATACTGAACTTCCGCTCGATGATATTGCTAGTTTTCTACAAACAAAAGCCATCAAGTTAGGAATGGTGATGGCCGATTGTCGCAATACAATGACCAATAAGTACCCCACTCCACTTACTCGCAATACAGAAGTAAGGGCTGATCGTAGCAAAGAAATTTTGAAAAAATTATTTCTGGGTGAGTCGTGTCGTATCCTCAAAATAGCGAGTTCCCAAAAGGGTAAACCTGTATTTGCGATTCAAAGGAATTCGGTTTTCACGTATTCTCTCACCGAAGCCCTTGAAGACATGTTGACAACTAAAAACCTCCAAGAAGTAAGCTTGGATAAGTTTCTTGCCCGCATCAATACGATTACGAAGGCATTTATCCCAGAATATACTGGCTTGAGTAAAGTGCCCATGAGCTGTACCAACAAAGTCCGAACTACTAACGTCAGAGTTACCCGCTAATCCTCACTCCACCTTATGAAGCTATTCTTCTGGCTTATTGTTTTGTGTTTTTGGGGCAGTATAAAATTGCTAGCCCAAGGGCTAACTCTCAACGATTCAGCCTATTCGGTTCTTCCTCAGAAAAAGTCAAATCTGGTGGTCAGTCCTGATGGGCTTCCTGAAAAAGTAGATTTGTCTTTGTACGTTCCTACAGTCATTGACCAAGGCAAACTCGGTACTTGCGTGGGTATTTCGAGTGCGTATTACCTACGCACCATGCTGGAGGCCATACGACACAACATTACTG
This sequence comes from Runella sp., assembly GCA_039810845.1. GTDB lineage: Bacteria > Bacteroidota > Bacteroidia > Cytophagales > Spirosomataceae > Runella. The sequence goes on from JBDHXS010000035.1 coordinate 8,337, forward strand.
ACAAAGATTCCATTGACGCGCTTCGGTTTTCGCCTTCTTTTCTTTACAATTCCATCAAAGACCCCAATGATAAAAACTGCGTAAGAGGCACGGAAATGGCAGTGGCCTTGGAATTTATGAAAAACTACGGCGTAGAGAAGTTTGCTAAACAGGGCTATCCGTATTGCGCTCCGAAACAAACTGTTGTACTTGATTCAACATCCAGAATCATGGATTACATCCGTCTTTTTGGGTTGAACGACCGCCAAGAAAATATTGTTACCGCTACCCAAAAAGCCCTCTCTGAAAACTCGCCTGTTTTGATTGCCATCCAAACGACTCCTTCCTTTGATAACTTAGGTTTTTGGAGTAAACTTTGGGTTCTGCTTTTACGTTTTTTTGGATTCGATACAGGAGATTTTGGGCTTTGGAAACCTAGCAAATCAAAGTCATTGGAAGGAGGCCATGCCGTATGCGTGGTGGGGTACGACAATGTCAAATTTGGGGGGGCTTTCCAGGTTGTAAATAGCTGGGGAAAGAATTGGGGCGATGATGGTTTTTTTTGGATTCGTTATCAAGATTATAGCCAATATACTAAGTATGCCTATCAGGCTTATTTACCCGTTGAAAATGGAGAGAAAGCACTACTTTCTGGTACCGTTAGTATAAAACTCGCGAACTTACGCGATACAGAGTTGCCTTTTTTACGACAAATCCCCGATGCTTATTCTAACTCATCCGAAGACTTAGTGGCATATTCGCTACGCGACCCTCAACCTACCGATACTGAATATAAATTTAGTATCAATGTTGATAAACAAACTTACTTGTATGTGCTTGGTGCAAATGCCAATCAACAACAAGCAGACAAACTATTTCCCGTAGACTCTATCAGTCCAATTATTGGCTCTAATACAAAAGTAATACTGCCGTCGGAAGAGCAAGTATATGCGCTTAACAAGATAACGGGTACAGAATATTGGCTGTTTTTATTTTCCGAAAATGAACTCAAGATAGATAGCTGCCTCAACCTAATCAACACCAGCAAGGGGACTTTTATCCAACGAGTTCAGGCTGTTTTTGATTCCACTTTGGTGAATTATAGGCAGGTGGACTATAAAACGAAGCGAATAGGGTTTGAACTAAGAGGGAAGCATGAAGGTACTACTGTACCGTTACTTATTAAGCTAAGACACGTAAGAAAGAGGGGGTTAAAATAAAACCCCTCTTCAATAAATAGGCTATTTTTTCGCTATTTTTGAGCCTATAAAATATCCGATAATTAAGCCTGTCACAGCTCCAATCAAAACCGATATTAAATCTAAACCACCTCTGCTTTTGGTTTCGATAACAGGCTGGGCAAACGATAGATTTGCCAATAATAAAATGATACAAGCAGCTAAAAGAGACTTTTTCATAATTAAGGTTAGGTTAGAGGATTAATGAAGTGTTAAATTTAATCAAAAAGGAATTTATTATTCATCTTTATTTACCATTTATTGTCGAGAAAGGCAGCTGTACCGCAAATGTCGCCCCTTCGCCCTCTACACTTTCTACCTTCAAAGTCCCGCCGTGGCCTTTGGTCACAATGTCATAAGCCAAACTCAGCCCCAAACCTGTACCTTGCCCAGTCGGCTTAGTCGTAAAAAATGGTTGAAATATCTTCGCTTTGGTGGCTTCAGACATACCGAGACCATTGTCTTTTACCACTATCTCTACGGTATTTCCTAACTGTTTTGTAGTTATTGATACTGAGGGAGTGTAATTTTTATCATTAAAAAGCTGCTTTCGTTGGTGCACCGCATAAAAGGCATTATTAATCAAATTCAACAACACCCGCCCAATATCCTGTGAAACGACATTTATTTTAGGCAAATTCTCATCAAAATCCGTTTTATAATCTGCATTAAAAGACTTGTCTTTTGCTCTCATACCATGATAAGAAAGCCGTAAATATTCATCACACAAAGCATTAATATCCGTCAAAGCCCTTTCGCCTGTACTTGCACGGGAGTGTTCGAGCATCCCTTTTACAATACTGCTCGCTCGCTTCCCATGATGATTAATTTTCTCTTGGTTTTGACTTAAATCTTCGAATAATTCGCTGATATACTCTTTGTCTTGTTCGGTTTTTTCTATTTCTTCTTTTAAATCTTTTATTAAATCAACCGACAACTCCGAGAAGTTATTCACAAAATTCAAAGGGTTTTGTATTTCATGGGCGATGCCTGCCGTAAGTTCGCCGAGGGAGGCGAGTTTTTCGGATTGGATGAGTTGATTTTGAGTCGCTGTAAGTTCGGTAAGTGCTTTTTCGGCTTTGTCTCTCTGTAAGTTGATTTCCTCTTTTTGCCGCTGAAGTAGTTTATTGGCCTTTTGTTTTTGAAGATTGTTACGGTAAAGAATAAATGCGACAATCAAAAACACCCCCAGTATGCCCAATAATCCCCCTATTTTTTGACGATTTTCGTATGCTTCTTGGGTTGCTATGAGCTCTTGTTGGCGCAGTTGTTCGTTAAAACTTAGGTTTTGAACTTGTTTTACTTTTTCTTGGCTAAACATACTGTCTTTGGCTGCTGCAGCCAATCTAAAATAATCATAGGCGCGGTTTTTGTCAGTAGAATCGTACAAAGACGAAAGCAGACTACTTGCTTCAAAAGTGTATTTGACATTGTTGGCTGCTTGGCTAAGTTCCAAAGCTTGTCGGGCATAATAAAAACAAGAATCAAGACGGTTCATACCTTTGAAAACCTGCGCCATTTCAAAATAGGTTTGACTCAGCAGTCGATTGTTTTCGACAGCTTTTAAGTAGGGCAAACTAAGCCGATAGTATTTTAAAGACAATGAATAGCGCCCCATTCGATAGTAGATATTGCCCAAACTAATAAGCAAAGTGTTGGTTGTGCTACTTTTTGAATTGTTAGCCAAGTCGTAGGCTGTTTGGACATAAGCAAGGGCGGAGTCGAGTTGATTTAGGAGGGCATAATTGGTGGCGATATTGACCATTGCAATTTGGGAAAGGTTTTGATCAGGTATTTGTTGCGCCACAGTTTGGGTCTTCCGAAAGTACTCAATTGCTTTTTTGGCATCTTTTTGCTCCAAATACAAGATACCAATGTTGTTGAGGGTTCTGGCTATACCTTCTTGATCATTGATACTTTCGGCCAATTTAAGCGATCCAAAGTGCATCTGTAGAGCCTGACTATAATTGCTAGTAAACCGAAGAATAGAGCCAAGACGATTCATGTTTCTAACTTGCCCCTTAGAGAATTTACTTTTTTTTGCTAATTCCAACCCTTCGCGCGCGTATTGCATCGCCACCAAGGGTTTTGAATACATTAAAGCATAACTTAGTTGATCTAAAAGAAGTACCCGAGCCGTATCGGGAGTAGGGCGAGAAAGTAGTTTTTTTAGGCTATCAACAGGGTTTTGTTGAGCAAAAGCAACACTTACCAAAAGCATAAAACACAAAATATGTATTGAGGTAATCGCTTTCATTCTCATAGAGTTAAAAAAGTCTTCACAAACAAAGATATAAGATTATTTGTACGACCCAAAGCTACCCCTAACCGAAAAAAGTTGGTATTTCTACCAACTTTCCAAAGTTACATCTTTATTTAAACGAAGTCATTACGCCAAATAACTACTGATACTCATTACGTCGGCGAATACGCCTGAGGCCGTTACTTCTGCCCCTGCACCTGGGCCTTTCACCACGAGCGGGCGGGTGTTATAACGCTCAGTTGTAAACGAGACGATGTTGTCGGCACCTGAAAGCGAATAAAACGGATGGTCAGCATCCACCGTGCGAAGTTGAAGCGTGGCTTTGCCATTTTCGAGGGTGGCAATGTAGCGAAGCTTTTCACCTTTGGCGACGGCCTCGTTGAGCAAATTCGCGAAATACGCATCTGAGCCTTCTACTTCCTTAAAAAACGCATCGACGGTAGGTGCTTGCAAACAGTTTTCGGGCAAAATCGGAGCAATTTGAATATCGCTCATTTCGAGCGCAATGCCCGTTTCCCGTGCCAAAATCAAGATTTTGCGCGCTACGTCCAAGCCACTCAAATCGTCGCGTGGGTCGGGTTCGGTGTAACCTTTTTCTTTGGCCTCTCCTACAATGTCCACAAAACGAGTACCTTCCACAAAACTGTTGAAGATAAACGACAACGTTCCTGACAAAATCGCCTCAATTTTGACAAACTTATCCCCACTTGACATCAACCCTTGAATCGTGTTGATGATGGGCAAACCAGCACCTACGTTGGTTTCGTACAAAAACTTAACACCCTTCCGAACGGCCGTTTGCTGCAAACGACGGTACTCCGCGTAGCTGCTCGAATTGGCGACTTTGTTGGGCGTTACTACCGACACACTCGCATCGAGCAACGGGAAATAATATTGAATAATGTCTTTGTCAGACGTACAATCTATAAAAACGCTGTTGGGTAAGTTGAACTCCCGAATGCGTTGAACAAAGGCCGAAAGGCTGGTCGTTTTGCCGTTTTCATCCAGTTCTTCTTGCCAATTTTGCAGGCTTATTCCTTCGGGATTAAGCCACATTTTTTTACTACGCGCCAATCCTACTACATTGATTTTCAACAACTTCTCTTTGGCCAAATAATCCGACTGCGCCGCCAGTTGTTTCAAAAACGTACTTCCAATCAAACCCGTACCTACCACAAACAAATTGAGCGTTCGTACTTCCGACTGGAAAAATACCCCGTGAATGGCGTTGAGTGCCTTCGAAAGGTCGTTTTTCTGAATTACCACCGAAATATTCAACTCCGAAGAGCCTTGGGCAGTCGCAATCACGTTGATGCCGTTTTTACCAAGGGCAGTAAACAATTTACCCGATACCCCCGTACTACGGCGCATTCCTTCACCCACAATCGCGATGATAGAAACGTTGCGCTGAATCTGAATACCGTCGCGGTCGATGTCGCCTGCGTTGATTTCAATCGAAAACTCTTGGTCGAGAACATCTTTAGCCCGTTCCGCATTTTTGGGGTCAATCGCAAAGCAAATCGAGTGCTCCGACGACGCCTGCGAAATCAAAATGACGCTGATTTTATTGCGCGACATGGCCGAAAACAAACGAGCCGACACCCCAGCCACCCCAATCATCCCACTTCCTTGAACGTTGACCAACGCAATGTCATCAATCGAGCTAATTCCCGTAATGGCATAAGGCGTTTCGAGGGCCGTGTTGTGCACGGTAGTTCCTTCCGAAGCCGTATTAAACGTATTGAGCACTTTAATCGGAATGTTCTTGGCAAAGGCAGGCTGTAAGCTTGGCGGATAAATCACTTTTGCCCCAAAGTGGCTCAGTTCCATTGCTTCGGCGTACGTAATGGTTGGAATCGTAAAGGCATTTGAAACCTTTCGCGGGTCGGCGGTCATCATTCCGTCCACGTCCGTCCAAATTTCAATTACTTCGGCGTCCAATGCCGCCCCAAAAATCGAGCCTGTATAATCGGAACCTCCACGACCAAGGGTCGTTGTAATTCCGTCTTCGGTAGAGCCAATAAAACCCGTGATGCACAATAAGGCGTCAGTTTTGGCAAAATGCGCTTTGATTTGGGCATTGGTTACCTCAAAATCTACTTCGGCGTAGCTGAAATGGTTGTTGGTACGAATGAGCGTACGCGCGTCACAAAACTCCGCGTTTACGCCGCGTGCCTTGAGGGCTTCGGTAATGATGGTCGTCGAAAGGCGTTCACCAAATGACATCAACAAGTCGAGCGTGCGCGTCGATAGTTCACGAATCAGCGAAATTCCTTTCAATAAATCTTCCAATTCATTGACCAAGCCACGTACTTTGGCAATAGAACTACTCTGACTTTTAATATCAATCAACCCGCGTACGGCCGTAAAGTGGCGTTCTTCAAGGGCTTTGAGTGCATCATAATAATCGGTATTTCCCGTGGACGCCATGCGCCCGATTTCAATCAGTTTATTCGTGACGCCCCCCATGGCCGAGTACACCACGGCAATGCGTTCGCCTTTTGCAATATTATCTTGTAAAATCTGGATGACTTGCTGGATACTTTCGACTGTGCCGCACGAAGTGCCGCCAAACTTGAGGACTTTCATTCTAACTATAGCGTATCGTTAAACTGGAGCGGCGAACCGCCTCGGTGAGTGAATAATCGGGTGACTAGCACCACTTTGACTTGTCTTGCTGCAAATATAGTGCGGTGATAGGGGAATTATCGTATTTTTGTTGTAAACAATGCCTTAAAAGTTATGTCAGCTGCCGAAAAACTGCTTTCTCCTCAAGACTACTTGCAATGGGAACGCTCCGCCGAAGCTAAAAGTGAATACCGCCGTGGACTTATTACCCTTATGGCTGGTGCAAGCCATAACCATAATCGTATCCGTGATAACTTGGCGGGCGAGCTTTACATTGCACTCAAAAGAAAATCATGCCAATACTTTGGCAATGACTTTCGGCTATGGATACCTACCGAAGAATTTTACACCTACCCCGATTTAACGATTGTTTGTGGAAAGCTTGAACTGCTCGATGATCAGTTTGACACCATGCTCAATCCCACGACCATCATTGAGGTTTTGTCTAAAAGTACAGCGCAATACGACCGAAGCGAAAAATTTGAATACTACCGCAGCATTCCGTCTTTCAAAGAATACGTCCTCATTGACTCAGAGCGAGTTAAAGTAGAAGTATGGCAAAAATTAGAATCACCTAACGTATGGGCATTGGTGCACGAAACGCGCCGTTTGGACGATTCTATTCAGTTAATGATGCTGCCATCGGCCATTTCACTCCAAGATATTTATGCCCAAACCGTGGGGCTTTTGCACATCAACGGTTAAAATTCGTCCCTAAAAATCTCCCTTTGTCCCGCTTTTTTTCCATTGGTGTGGGTGTAGTTGCAACTATTGGGTATTACATAGTACCTTTGATTCAACAATAACACAAAAACTTTTAACAGCCATGGAAACTAACAAAATATATCGCATTATAAATCAATCAGTTATCGGTGGCGTGGCCGCTGGGTTAGCGCACCATTTCCAGATAGACTAGATATTAGCACGCATCTTGTTTGTATTGGCTTTTTTCTTTACTGCAGGAGTTCCTGTGGTAGTAGTTTACATCCTCTTGTGGGCCGTATTGCCGAAAGCCATTAAAGAGACAAAAGATGAGGATGATAAAAGTATAGTTAGACTTTAGGGTTTTCAGTCAAAGTCTGTACCCACCGAAAGCCCACAAAGGCAATCAACATAAACCCAATAATCCCCCCCCAAAGTACATAATAGCCATAAGCAGCGGCGATTTGACCGCCTAAAACTGGTGCAACCACTTGGGCAGTTGAATAACACATTGCATACAATGCTGAGTACTGCCCGCGGGTTTTGGGTGTAGAGCGATCCATTGTAAATGAATTCATAAAAGGCATGGCCAGCATTTCACTGAGGGTTATGGTAACTACCGTAAAAGGCAATATCCAGACAACTTCCTGAAAAACCACAAATAACAGATAGCTAAAACCACAAAGAAGTACTCCCCAACTAATAAAAGTAAGTTTGGGGCGCAATGTCTCAATATTATAAATCAGAATCATTTCAAAAGCAGCCACTAACAGGCCGTTTGCACCTAACAGCAACCCAATATAAAATTCGTTGACATGTAATTGCGTTTTCCAGAATACAGGGACAATGCTAAAAAACTGCATAAACCCAATAGCAAAAAGAGTAGTAAACACGACAAATCGTAGGTAAATACCATCACGAAATGCGGATTGTGGTACCGTAGCCACGTCTTCATTGGTATGTTCTGTTACAGAAGTACTATTTCGATTTTTGACCAATAGTACCAATACCAACGCGGCTGAAATATTGGTAATTCCGTCCGTAATAAATAGATACTTGTAACCAATGGTGGCAAAAAAACCACCTAGTGCAGGGCCGATTGCCCAACCCAAATTAATAGCTAACCGATTGATGGCATAAGCGCGCGTACGATTTTCGGGCGTACTATAAAAAGCTATTGAAGTAGCATTTGCAGGACGGAATGCTTCTCCCACCAAACTTAGACAAAAAGTAGTAATGCACAAAGTAGGCAATGTATGCATCTGCATTAGCACAAAAAACATCATTCCCCCCAATCCTAAGCTCGCCATCTGGACGTAATAATGGCCTATTTTATCAGTCAATTTTCCTCCAAAATAAGTCCCCATAATCCCCCCAGCCCCAGCACAGCTTACTACTAAGCCTGCATTGGGAAGGCTGAAATGTAGAGCTTGAGTGAGGTACACGCTCATAAACGGAATCACCATCGTTCCTGAACGGTTGATAAACATCACAAAGGCCAGAAGCCAGATTTCGCGGGAGATACCGCCGTAGGCATTTCGGTAGAGTGTGGCTGTTTTCTGTAACATAATGAGACAAAGTTAATGGTCAGTCGGTTCAAAACCGACCAATCATTAAAAATCTACGCCTTAGATAAGATTTCACAAAACCTAAATACTCGTTTTACTCACTCCTACGGGTTTACCTATATGCTTAAAATGAAAGTATTTCTTGCATCTGCGGATAAATTTGGAGAGATTATGATTTCTGTCAAAAACGATTCAACGTTTTGTGCTTACTTTTGCGCAACCAATCTTGATTAAGATTCTCATAATCACAAACCCAATCAATCATAATAATGGAATTCCGTATAGAAAAAGACACGATGGGCAAAGTAGAAGTACCTGCACACGTGTATTGGGGAGCGCAAACACAACGCTCTATTATGAATTTTCCGATTGCCCAAGACATCAACAAAATGCCGAAGGAAATCATTAAGGCATTTGCTTATTTGAAAAAAGCGGCTGCTATCACCAACTTTGAGGGAGGTATTCTTCCAGAAGACAAAAAGAATTTGATTGCCCAAGTGTGCGATGAAATTTTGGACGACAAATTAAACGACCAGTTTCCGTTGGTGGTATGGCAAACAGGTTCGGGAACGCAGTCAAACATGAACTGTAACGAAGTAATCGCCTACCGCGCGCACGTTATCAACGGCGGGTCACTGTTGGATGAAAAGAAATATTTGAATCCCAACGACGATGTCAACAAATCGCAATCATCGAATGATACGTTCCCAACGGCAATGCACATCGCGGCCTATCAGATTTTGAGTGAAATCACCATTCCAGGCATCCAAAAGCTTCGCGATACGCTCAAAGCCAAATCGGAAGCGTTCAAGGACGTCGTAAAAATTGGTCGTACACACTTCATGGATGCTACGCCATTGACGCTGGGGCAAGAGTTTTCGGGCTATGTTTCTCAACTTGACCATGGCTTGCGCGCCATTAACAATACTTTGGCGCACTTGTCAGAGTTGGCATTGGGCGGAACGGCCGTAGGAACGGGTATCAACACACCAAAAGGATATTCTGAAAACGTAGCGAGGCACATCGCAGCATTGACTGGTTTGCCATTCATCACGGCCGAAAACAAGTTTGAAGCCTTGGCCGCGCACGACGCAGTGGTAGAAGCCCACGGCGCGCTTAAAACGGTGGCCGTTAGCTTGATGAAAATTGCCAATGATATTCGTATGCTTTCATCAGGGCCACGCGCTGGTATCGGCGAAATCTTCATTCCTGATAATGAACCTGGAAGCTCAATTATGCCAGGAAAAGTAAACCCAACTCAGTGCGAGGCCATGACGATGGTGGCCTGCCAAGTATTGGGCAACGACGTAGCAATCAACATCGGCGGCTCAAACGGTCACTTCGAGTTGAACGTGTTTAAGCCTGTGATGATTTATAACTTCTTGCACTCAGCGCGTTTGATTGGCGATGTATGCGTAGCTTTCAATGACAAATGCGCTGTGGGTATCGAGCCATTGACGGATAATATCCGTAAGCACGTTAACAACTCCTTGATGTTGGTAACAGCTTTGAACCCGAAAATCGGTTACTATAATGCCGCCGCCATTGCCCAAGATGCCCACAAGCGCGGCATTACCCTCAAACAAGCTGCCCTCGAATTTGAACTCAAAGGCCTGGATTTCACGCACATGACTTCTGAACAATTTGATGAGTGGGTTCGCCCTGAAGATATGGTGGGTGGGTTGAAATAAAGGTTTATATGAACCGAAAAATGTAAAAGTTTGGTTCTAATACCTTAGAAAGTCGGCTACCAAGGCAGCCGACTTTCTAAACACTACTGAGTTTGATGGCGGATACCAAACAAAAATAACATCCTCATATTCAATACATTGCTCTTGTAAAGAGCCTGCTAAATAAATACAAACAAGTTCGTATTGATTGAAGGGTAAAGCTTGGTCAATTTTGTATCATCAATTTGAATGAGACAAAAGCCATGAAAGCACTTCTACTTACGATCGGTCTATGTTCTATTCCAACATTATTATTTGCTCAACAAGCCGACTCCTCTCATTCAAAAAAAACAACCCAAGAGACCACTTCTAAAGTAAGCGTTACGGGCGAGATGAATCTAACGACGGGTTATTATAAAATGAAGGGCTTGGGAGGCCTTCAAGGTCAGTTTAACCCTTGGATTGCCAACGGCAACTTTACTCTGATAAGTCAATCAGGCTGGGTAATACCCGTCAATTTTCTGTGGAGTTCCCAAAATTATCAATACCGACAGCCTTACAATCAAATCGGTAGTAGCCCTCAATTCAAAAAATGGCTCAAACTGCATGGAGGTTATCGCAACGTTTATTTTTCACCACTGACCTTGGCAGGGCATTCGTTTTTGGGGGGTGGTATCGAACTCAACCCTGGCGTTTTACGAATTGGAGCAGTATATGGCAAATTAAACCGTGCTATCGAATACAACTACGCCAACCCTGACCAAGTGGCTTCCTTTGAAAGAACAGGTTATAGTTTCAAATTAGGGTTGGGCAATCAGCGCAACTATTTTGATGTCATTTTATTGAAAGCCTCTGACAACCCCTCCTCCATCCAAACGGGCAATAACCCCTTAAAGCCTGCCGAAA
>JBDHXS010000036.1:0-18872 GCA_039810845.1 Runella sp.
TGATTTGCTGGTGGTGAGTATTGCTGCCGACATTGTTCATATCACGGGTGAAAATCGTATTTTGGCTGCTTTTGGAATCAAAGAACTCAATAAACGCAAACGTGCAGGCTTAAATGCTCTCATCGAAATCGCAGGTTTTCGTAACGATCTCGACATTACAAACGTGGTCTTTGGCCTTGCCCCTCGTATCAACGCCGCAGGACGCATCGCCCACGCCAAAGAAGCCGTAAGGCTTCTTCTCTCGCCCGACAAAGCCGAGGCAGAGGCCTTTGCTCAAGAAATCAACAAACACAATAGCGACCGCCGTAATTTTGATACGAGCATCACCGACGAAGCCCTTAATATGATTCGGGATGACGATTGGCTGCGCAATGCCAGTAGTACAGTGCTCTACAAAGAAGATTGGCACAAGGGCGTAGTAGGCATTGTCGCAAGTCGTTGTATTGAACATTTCCACCGCCCGACCATTATTTTGACCAACTCACATGGCAAGGCCGCAGGGTCGGCTCGATCGGTACCTGGATTTGATGTGTATGAGGCCATTGAAGCTTGTTCCGATTTGTTGGAGCAATTTGGTGGGCACACCTTCGCAGCAGGGCTTTCATTGCCAGTGGACAATGTAGCAGCATTTCGAATACGATTCAACGAGATAGTAAGTCAACGAATCTTACCCGAACAACTTACCCCTCTCGTAGAGATTGACATGGATCTGGATTTGAACGCCATCAACAGTCGGTTTTACAATATTGTCAAGCAGATGGCTCCTTTTGGCCCTGAGAATATGACGCCTATTTTTGCGAGTCATAACGTTAAAATGATTGGTACACCTACCATTATGAAAGAGAAACACCTTAAATTCGAGGTATTTCAACCTACCGCAGAAGGGAGCATACAGTTTACAGCCATTGGTTTTGGCATGTCGGAGTTTTATCCAAAATTGATAAAAGGAAAACCCTTTTCCATTGCTTATACTATTGAAGAAAATACGTTTCGCGATAAGACAACGTTACAGTTATATTTGAAGGATATAAAGTTTGAGGAATAACCTAAACTTTTGTTACACAGTAGGCAGTCTATTGATTTATTTGGCAAAATGTAGGATTCAGATTCCTGCAGAATGACAAAAATTAGAAGCGAATAAGCTCAATAATGATTTTAAGAACTGAAAATTTAATTAAAAAATACGGCTCACGGCTGGTGAATGACCACGTAAGCTACCAAGTAGGGCAAGGCGAAATCGTGGGGCTTCTTGGCCCCAATGGTGCAGGTAAAACTACTTCGTTTTATATGGCCACTGGACTGGTAAAACCCAACAGTGGACACGTATATATAGACGATAAAGACATAACTGACCTTCCTATGTATAAGCGAGCACGCTTAGGGATAGGCTATTTGGCACAAGAAGCATCTATTTTTCGCTCACTCACGGTAGAAGAAAATATCATTGCCGTCTTGGAAATGACCAACTTATCCAAAACTGAGCAAAAAGCCAAATGTGAGGAATTGATGGAAGAGTTTAGCCTTCACCATGTTCGTAAAAACAAAGGGATGGTGTTATCAGGTGGAGAACGCCGGCGTACCGAAATCGCTCGTTGTTTGGCGGTTGATCCTAAATTTATTTTATTGGATGAACCTTTTGCTGGGGTTGATCCAATTGCTGTTGAGGATATACAAACCATTGTAGCAAAGTTGAAATATAGAAATATTGGAATCCTTATTACCGATCACAATGTATCTGAAACACTTTCTATCACCGATCGGGCTTACCTTTTGTTTGAAGGGAAAATATTAAAACAAGGTACACCCGAAGAACTCGCTGCCGACCCCCAAGTACGACGGTTGTATCTGGGGCAAAGTTTTGAACTGAAACGGAAGATTTAACTTATAATGGGCAGTCCAGCGTAAGCAGTTTTTTATTTATCCCCTATTTTGCGCGGAAGTATCTAACCTTTTATGGTTGCGTTTAGACCACTCATCTATAAATTCTCACTTATCTTTTTCTACTTTTTACCTTTACCTTTATCTATTAACCTTTAAATTAGAACTTTATGGAACAACAATCTACTACCGCCCGTGCTGCCCTCAAATGGGGTCTTATTTCAGGGGTAGCCTCAATGATTTTCATTACTATTTTGTACATAACAGGCCAAGCTGCAAATGGCGGTTTAGCTTCGGCTGGGATTATCATTACAATTGTTACGATGGTTATGGCTATGAAAGAATTTCGTTCTGCAAACGGAGGCTTCATGGCATACGGTCAAGGATTAGGTATCGGTACGCTTATGGCAGGAATCTCCGGCTTCATCTCCTCTACCTATGGCTACCTTTATAATGAATTTATTGATCCAACTTTACGCCAACAAATCTTAGACAAAACGCGTGAAGACTTAGAAAACCGCGGTATGGACGCTGCTCAAATCGATGCCGCTATGGAAATGACTGCCAAATTTTCAAGCCCTGGAATCACTTTTGCCCTTGGTATTATTATGGCTATCATCATTGGTTTTATCATTTCTCTCATTATTTCCGCAATTATGAAGAAAGATAAACCGTTTGAGTTAGAGTAAGTCCATACAGTCCACCGTTGACAGTGTATAGACCATTCACCGTTCACCATTCTCAGTTCGTATGCTTACTATTTTCAATAAAGAAATTAACACCTTTTTCAGTTCTTTAACAGCCTACATTGTGATGGCTGTCTTTTTAACTGCCATAGGATTACTGATATGGGTATTTCCTGACACCAACGTTCTTAATTACGGCTATGCTGACTTGAGTACATTTTTCACCCTAACTCCCTTTGTATTGCTCTTCCTGATTCCTGCCATTACGATGCGATCAATGGCCGAAGAAGTTCGTAATGGGACTATCGAATTGCTATTGACAAAACCTCTTAGTGATTGGGGATTGGTATTCGGAAAATTTTTAGCAAACTGGGTGCTTGTTGTACTTACTCTCGCTCCTACGCTACTCTATTACTATACCGTTTATCAACTCGGCAATCCCATTGGAAATATAGATACAGGAGCTGTTTTTGGCTCTTATATTGGTTTATTATTGCTAAGTACGGTTTTTGTAGCTGTAGGACTTTGGGCTTCTTCATTGAGCGACAATCAAATCGTGGCTTTCGTTGTGGCGGTTTTTGTATGTTTTTTACTTTTTGCAGGCATTGGTGCTGTAGCAAAATTAGATTTTGGGAGTGAGTGGACTTATCCCCTCTCATGGATTTCGTTAGAGCAGCAGTACGCTGATTTAGGGCGCGGTTTGGTTGACTCACGCAATGTAATTTATCTTCTCAGTGTTACAGGCTTGTTTTTATGGTTTACTCAGAATCAAATACGTAAGAAGAAAGGGTAAATTCAACATGTTTAAAACGCAGATTTACATAGATTCAAAAATCCATGTAAATCTGCGTTTTTAATTTAAGTTAACCTTTTTAATACGTTTTAATGACATCGAAAGAGTCACTTCTTTAACCTTTACACCCTAAACCGCACGGGCGGGTCCCGTTTACACTTACTCATGTGGCAAATTTGGATTGATACAGGTGGAACTTTCACTGACTGTTTGGCGCTCAGCCCAGCGGGACAACTTAAAAGAACTAAAGTACTCAGTAGTAGCTTTTTAAGAGGTAGAATTATCAATAAAATCACATCAAATACATTCCAAATAATTACTTCATGGACATTCAGCGCGCAGCTTGTCAAAGGCTATTTTTTCCGAATAGTTGGTCAAAGCGATTTTGTTAAAATTGCCGATGTTCAAGATAATGTTTTGATTTTATCACATGATTTATATGTGGCTGACAATTTTGAACTGTCAGCCACATATTTAGAAGAAGTTGATTTTGAAATCACTACGCATGAAGAAGCGCCTGTACTGGCTACGCGTATTGTCACCGAAACACCTCTTTCAAGCACTTTCCCACCACTTACTATGCGTCTTGGTACTACCAAAGGTACTAACGCTCTTTTAGAGCGAAAAGGGGCAAAAGTAGTACTATTCGTAACCAAAGGTTTCAAAGATTTACTCAAAATCGGAACCCAGCAGCGTCCTAATTTATTCCAAATCGCTATTCCCGAACCTGTGCTTTTATATAATGAAGTGGTGGAAGTAGAAGAACGTTTGGATGCAACGGGACAAGTATTACATCCGTTTGAATCAACTACAATAAATACAACTCAATCAACAGGGGGATCTATAGCTATTTCTTTGTTACACAGCTATTTGAACCCTATTCATGAACAAGCACTTCAACACTATTTTCAAGAACAAGGCCATGAATATGTAAGTAGTTCTGCAGAATTATACGCGGGCATCAACTACCTCAAACGCACCCAAACGACTTTAGTCAATGCCTATCTGCAACCCATTCTGTCTGATTACCTCACTAAAATTACGAATTCTTTTCAAACCCCACCGCGTGGCGAACCGTCTAAATCCTCTCCCTTCAATGGAGTACCCGTTGAAACTAAAAAGGATTTAGACAATCTGTCACATGGTCGGGTTGTTCAAGTAATGACAAGTGCGGGGGGCTTGGTAAGTGCCGATGCCTTTTATGCTAAAGACAGCCTATTGAGCGGCCCCGCTGGAGGCATGGTAGGAGCCGCAGCTATTGCTCAACGGCTTGGTTTTGAGCGTTGTCTAACTTTCGACATGGGTGGAACCAGTACCGATACTGCCCGTTTTGACGGAAAACTAGATTTAGAATTTATTACGAAAATCGAAGGGATTGAACTTCACAATCCAACGCTCGCTATCGAAACAGTGGCAGCAGGAGGTGGTTCTATCTGTTATTTTGATGGACAAAAACTACGCGTCGGCCCCGAAAGTGCGGGTTCGAATCCAGGGCCAGCTTGTTATGGAGCAGGCGGCCCATTTACCATTACCGATGTTAATTTGCTTTTGGGCGAATTAGATACTTCCCGTTTTGGAATTCCCGTTCGACTTGAAAAAGCCCAGGAAGCATTAGCTACTATTCAAACCCAAATTGTTGACCAAACCCAACAACAGCTTTCAGAAATAGAACTACTGAAAGGTTTTGAGCAAATTGCTAACGAAAAAATGGCTGAGGCCATTCGCCGCATTTCAGTTGCCAAAGGCTTTGATCCAAAAGAATACCCTTTGCTTACTTTTGGCGGCGCAGGAGGTTTACACGGCTGCCAACTGGCCGAAATATTGGGAATCGGCACCGTCATTTTACCGTATGACGCGGGCTTGTTGAGTGCTTATGGCATGGGACAAGCTCGTACACAACGCATTGTCTCTAAACAAATTTTAAAAACTTTTGTCGAATTTGAAAATGCTTTTAAGTCAACCCTTTCGACTTTGATAACAGAGGGCAAAAAATTGCTTCATGAAGAAGGAGTTAGAGAAGTTGATATTGAAAATAACCTCGTTTTATTTTATTTACGTTTCAAAGGACAAGAAAGTACTATTGAAATTGTTTGGAAAAGTGAATACCTATGGGCCGACTTACAGGCTGCTTTCTACAAAAAATATCGTCAAATTTTCGGCTACTGCCCTGATAATCTTACGATTGAAGTAGAAAGTCTGAAGGTAGTAGTGGGAGAAAAAAGAGTTTTAAGGCCTCAGTTTATAACGGGCGGTGTCCCGCTCCACAATCCACAACGCGAAGCCAAACCTTACAGATTTTCTGAGACCTATAAGGTTTTCGATTGGAGTCAACTCAACGAAGGAGATTATTTTAATGGGCCTGCAGTGTTACTCAATCCATCTTCTACAAGTTTCATTCCTGAAGGCTGGCAAGTGGTGATAACGTCAACTTTAGACGCCGTAGTGAAATTTGCCGTTTGGGATTTGAAATCCCAAACCAATGAAAAGGAGAGTTTACAATTACAATCCCCAAAAATGCAAAATCAAGCCATTGAATTAGAGCTATTTACCAATCGCTTTATGGCCATTGCCGAAGAAATGGGCGCGCAATTGCAGCGTACTGCTTTTTCAGTTAATGTCAAAGAACGGCTCGATTTTTCGTGTGCCTTGCTGAATCCAGATGCCGAACTACTGGTCAACGCTCCGCATATACCCGTACACTTAGGAAGTTTGGGTGTATGCGCAAGGCTGGTGCGTGAGAAAATCAGCCTTGGTGTCGGAGATGTTGTTATTACCAATCACCCCAAATACGGCGGTTCGCATTTGCCTGATGTGACGCTGTTATCAGGTGTTTTTACTCCTGAAAATGAATTGATTGGTTATGTTATCAACCGCGCTCATCATGCCGAAATAGGAGGGCGAACACCTGGCTCCATGCCACCAGATGCTACCTCCTTGGCCGAAGAGGGTGTGGTGATTTCACCTACTTATTTGGTCAAAAGTGGTGAAATGCAGTGGGATACCATTGAGCAATTATTCACCCAAGGCCCTTATCCTACCCGATCGCTCACTGAAAATATTGCCGATATCAATGCGGCTTTAGCTTCATTGCGTTCGGGAGAAAGTGCTTTACAACACTTGGTTGCTAAACACAGTTTGGAGAAAGTACATCTGTATATGAAATTACTAAAAAACAGTGCTTTTGAAGCATTGCAGGAAGTACTCAAACCTTTTCAAAATCAACTATTTACAGCAACCGAATCGCTTGATGACGGTCATAAAATCCAGGTAAAAATTACTCCCCTATCGGGGGAAGGGGGGCTTTTTGACTTCACAGGTACTTCTTCTTGCCATCCTAACAACCTCAATGCCAACATCTCCATTATTTACAGTGCTATTTTGTATGTGTTAAGGCTATTGGTCAATCAAAATATTCCGCTTAATGAAGGTTTGATGCAAGGTGTAAAAGTCATTTTGCCTGATAACAGTTTTCTGCATCCTATTTTCAGCGACGACGCCACGCAATGCCCAGCTGTGGTAGGAGGAAATACGGAAGTCAGTCAGCGATTGGTAGATACCTTATTGAAAGCCTTTGGATTGGCTGCTTGCAGTCAAGGAACTATGAATAATTTTTTGTTTGGAAATAGCGACTTTGGTTATTACGAAACTATCTGCGGAGGTACGGGGGCAAGCGAAGGTGCCAACGGTCGCTCAGCAGTTCATCAACACATGACCAACACGCGCATCACCGACCCTGAAGAATTGGAACGCCGCTATCCCGTTCGTTTACGCGAGTTTTCGGTCAGAAAAAATTCGGGCGGGCAAGGTAAATGGCACGGAGGTGATGGCGTGATCCGTGAAGTAGAATTTTTAAAACCGCTTCGCATCACGTTTATTACACAGCACCGTATGACACCGCCTTATGGCTTGCAGGGAGGCCAAAATGGCCTTGTAGGGCAGCAGACCCTTATTCGAAACAATGGCACCCCTGAAACATTGGAAGGTATTTGTAGTGTCATGGTAGAAAAAGGCGATTGTCTACGCATCGAAACTCCAGGGGGAGGAGGATACGGTAAGCACGTTTAAAACACTGTGGTTTTAGGAAAAAGTGCTAATTTTACCCTTATCAGTAGTAGCAAAATAGAATTTACCTATTCCTAACTCGTAATTCTTAACTCATCATTTTCAGCAGTGCCACTTAATCCAGACAATATACGCCTCGTTTTTGGCCTCAAGCTCAAACAGCTTCGCCTTGACAAATCTCTATCTCTCAGCGATTTGTCACAGCGAACAGGACTCTCCATTTCTTATATTAATGAAATTGAAAAAGGGAAAAAATATCCAAAATCTGACAAAATCATGGCCCTTGCAAAGGCTTTTGATGTAGAATATGATTCATTGGTTTCGATAAAATTGAGTAAAAAATTAGAACCAATTTCAGAATTGTTGCAGTCAAACATCCTGACTGAGCTACCGCTTGACTTATTTGGCATTGACCCCGCTGATTTACTCGAAATGCTGTCGGATGCACCTACCAAACTCAGTGCATTTATTGGTACGTTGATTGAAATTGCCCGAAATTATAACATGTCAGTGGAGCAGTTTTATTTTTCAGCTTTACGGACTTACCAAGAAATGTACGACAACTATTTTGAGGATTTAGAGCAAGAAGCCGAGCAGTTTTTGGCGCATTACGAAATCCCAGAAGCACTAATTTTAGACGACAAATACTTAGCTGATTTATTAGTAAAAAATTACCCTTACGAAATTCAGTTTATTGACGAGAAAAAGTACCCCGAACTCGTGGGGATTCGCTCTCTATTGGTTCAACGAAGTGATAAATTACGTTTGTTGGTAAGTCCACAATTGGACGCCAATCAACGCGCTTTTATCTATGGGCGAGAGTTGGGCTATCAGTACATGAAGCTTAAAAATCGCCTTAATACCACGCATTTGGTAGAGGCTGAATCATTTGAACAACTTCTCAACAACTACAAAGCTTCCTATTTTGCCAGTGCGATTATTATTAAAGGCAATGTATTGGCAAAAAAATTAGCCGCCTTTTTTGAGCAATCTCATTTTGACGGCGAAGCGTTGGTGAAAATGATTCAATATTTTAACAGTACTCCTGAATCGTTCTGTTACCGTTTAAGCAATATCCTACCTAAACACTTCGGAATCAGCCAATTATTCTTTTTGCGTTTCAATAATTTTGCAGGACAAAATCGGTTTGACCTAACCAAAGAAATGCACATTGCCCGGAAGCATAATCCACATACGGTGCGCGATGAACACTACTGCCGCCGATGGATAGCCTTGACGATTTTGCAGGAATTGGCCGAATTACAAGTCAAAGGACAGTACGACCAGATTCTTTGTCGTACACAGGTTTCGCATTACATGGATACCCAAGACAAATATTTTGTAGTATCTTTTGCCAAACCCATGTCGCCTACACCCAATCTGAATGTAAGTGTTTCGATGGGTATACGACTGGATGATAACGTACGCACCAAAATCAAATTTCTGAACACATCTGAAATTCTCCAACGCGAAGTAAATGAAACCTGCGAACGTTGTCCTTCTTTCGACTGTAAAGAGCGTATGGCTGCCCCCACTGTACTCCAACGCAAGCACAAAAATGAAGCCATTCGGAAAGCTATGATGCAGCTAAGTGGGGAGCAGTAAGCTATTTATTGTCTGAATTCTTTACTTCATATTTGTATAAACGTTCTGCACGTCATCATCTTCTTCGAGACGTTCGATGAGCTTGTCCACTTCGGCCATTTGCTCTTCGGTCAGTTCTTTCAGTTCGGTCGGAATACGGGTAAACTCAGCCCCTTTCAACTCAAAACCTTTTTCTTCTAATACCTTTTGAATAGAGCCAAAGGCAGAAAATTCACCATAAATATTAATTTCGTTGGTTTCTTCGTCCAGAAATACTTCTTCTGCTCCAAAGTCAATTAACTCAAACTCAAGCTCTTCTAAATCAACCCCTTCTCCTGAGATTTTAAACACACACTTACGTTCAAACAAAAAGTCAAGCATTCCCGAAATCCCCAAGCTACCACCCAGTTTGTTGAAATAGCTCCGCACGTTGGCTACAGTACGGTTGGTATTGTCGGTAGTGGCTTCGATAAGAATAGCGATTCCGTGTGGACCTTTTCCCTCATAAACCACTTCTTTATAATCTTCTTGTTCTTTAGAAACTGCTCGTTTAATAGCCCGCTCAACGTTATCCTTGGGCATATTAGCGGCCTTTGCATTCTGAATAATAGCCCGCAGACGTGAGTTATTCTGAGGGTCAGAACCACCTGATTTTACGGCCATTACAATATCTTTCCCAATCCGGGTGAAGACTTTCGCCATCATGCCCCAGCGTTTCAGTTTACTTGCTTTTCGGTATTCAAACGCGCGTCCCATATATTTTAAATAAGTAATTGTTAAGTGCTTGCGCACAGTTAATTGTTATTTGTTATCCGTTAATTGTTCTGAATATTAGCAAATTAGCCCTGTTAAGTGCTTGCGCACACGGGCTGTCTAAGCGGTTAATCGTTAACATTGCTTATGTGCTTACGCACGTTAATTGTTATTTGTATCACATAATCAACGGATAACGATTAACTAATAACGGTTTCATAATTCCAAAAGTACCTGATTTTTCAGGATATCTTCCATAGTTTCTCGCTGGCGAATGAGGTGGGCTTTGCCTTGATAAACCAACACCTCTGCTGGGCGAAAACGGCTATTATAATGACTACTCATGGTAAATCCATACGCCCCCGCGTTGAGCAACGCCAGCACATCGCCTTCGTGTACTTCGTTGATTTCTCGGTCTTTAGCAAAAGTGTCAGTTTCGCAGATGTAACCTACTACGTCATAAACGCCCGTTTTTTCAGCTTCTGGATTCGAGACATTCACAATATGGTGGTAAGCGTCATACATCATCGGGCGAATCAAGTGGTTCAGCCCTGAGTTTACCCCTACAAAAGTACGACTGGGTGCTGGTTTGACTACATTGGCTTGTACTAATAATAGCCCTGCCTCGCTCACCAAAAACTTACCTGGCTCAAACCATAGTTGAAGTTCATGTCCCAGTTTTTTACTCAAATTCAAAAATGCCTCGCTCAATTGCGCCCCCAATTCGGGCATATTGGTAATATGATCCCCTTTTTTGTAAGCTACCTTAAACCCTCCGCCTAAATCTATGATTTGAAGATTAGGGAAAGATTGTGCAAAATCAAAAATCACGTCGGCAGCGCGAACAAAAGCATCTGCTTCTTTGATGTCGGAGCCTGTGTGTTGGTGCAAGCCTACGACATTGATTCCATATTGATTAACAATCGTTAAAATTTCTTCCCGTTGGCGAATATCAATCCCAAACTTTGAACCTTCGTGCGCAGTCATAATTTTGGCATTTCCACCTGCGGCCACGTTGGGCTTGATACGAATCATACAAGGCACATTACCGCCATAACGCTGCCCAAATTTTTCGAGAACGATAAGGTTATCCAAATTAATCATGGATCCAACAGCCACTGCAGCTTCAATTTCATCAAACGACACACCACTTGGCGTAAAAGTAACTTGGCTGCCTTCGTAGCCTGCGTGAAGTGCCAATTGCAGCTCTTGTGGCGACACTACATCTATTTCTACGCCATTTTGGCGCATCAATTTCAAGATTGAAATGTTGGTAAGCGCCTTACAAGCAAACTTGATTTTGAGATTAATCTGGGGAAAAGCCCCTCGCAATTGGTTGATTTTCTCCACTATTTTGTCAGCGTCATAAACATAAAGTGGTGTACCAAACTGCTGTGCTATCTCAAGTACAGGAATGTTCTGAATTTGGTATTGGTGGTTGTTAATCTGCATTGGGTTGAATTTCGAGCCGCAAAGATAGTGGTTGCTTCTGCTTTTTCAAACCTCACCCAGTTGTACAAACACAGGAAAAGTCACCTTAAGTGTAAGATCTTCTTTCCAAATAGGTAGCAACTCTTGCTCTAAGGCAATTACAGGATCAATTTGGTTGATTCGTTCAAATTTCCTCACACTCGACCAAGTTCGTAGGTAGTTGCAAAGTTGCGACAATGTCCAAGCATAAGTTTTGGGAAACACTTTTTTTTCCACATTGCGATATGGAAACGGTATATTAGCGTATTGATTTTCAACATGCAAACGTTCTTTTTCCCAGTATTCACCCAAAGTATTTCGATAAAATTGTTCAATAATAACATCTATTTCGGGAGAAACAGACAGTAGCTCATACGTCCAAACAGCAACGAGGGCATGAGGCTTAGAAACTCGTTTTACTTCTGCATTAAATCGGTCAAAGTCAAACCAGTGTAAAGCCTGCCCTACGGTAATTAAGTCAAAAGATGCATCTGAAAAAGGGGTTGTTTCGGCAGGACAAACGTGAAATCGAACATTGGGATTCGGTACAGCTTGTTGCATTTGGGCTTCGCTGATGTCGGTCGCTTCTACATTTTCAAATTGTTGGGCCAACTTATTGGCTACTTGGCCATTACCAGTGCCACAATCCCACGCATTTCCAAAATGCTGGACACGACTAAAAACCCATTCGTACAACGCCTCTGGGTAAGTAGGGCGATACAAAGCATAATCAGCAGCGTGACCTGAAAATAAATCTTTCATAAAATTATAGCTGTAACAAACTTTATAGGTTTTAAGCAAACCTATAAGGTTTAAAAATTACCTTCTTACAAACCTTATAGGTTTTAACGTAAATTGCACCAAAAATAAACCTACATCATGAGAAAACAATTTATCTTTCTTTTCACCTTCCTACTTTTCGCTTTAACCTCTTTGGCACAAGTACAATCAGGTCCGATGGTAGGCTATTCTGAAATGCGCGAAGTGTTGCTTTGGGTACAAACCAAGCAAGCGGCCAAGGTCAAATTTATGTATTGGGAACAAGGAAACACCACCCAGAAAATGGGTACAGAAGAAGTGTTGACCCATAAAAATACCGCTTTTGTAGCGCGGCTCGTTGCTGACCAAGTGCAACCAAGCAAAAAGTATGACTATGAACTTTGGATAGATAACAAAAAAATAAATGTAAGCTATCCGCTTAGTTTTCAGACGCAAATACTCTGGCAACACCGAACAGACCCACCTGCATTCAAATTTGCTTTTGGAAGCTGTGCTTATGTCAACGACGCTCCCTACGACCGCCCTACTGCTTATGGAGGTGAATACGAAATTTTTACGGCAATTGCTGCAAAAAAACCTGACTTCATGGTGTGGGGTGGCGACAATACGTACTTACGCGAGCCTGATTGGAATACTCGTACGGGCATATTGTACCGCAATACCCATACCCGTTCATTACCTGAAATGCAACCGCTTTTAGGGGCCACACATCACTATGCCATCTGGGATGATCACGATTTTGGCCCCAACGACTCTGATCGTGGGTTCTCTCTCAAAAACATGACATCAGAGGCATTTCGGTTATTTTGGGGTAATCCCAATTACATTTTTGAAGGAGCCTGTACGGGTACTTTTGAGTGGGGCGATGCCCAGTTTTTCTTGCTGGATGACCGTTGGTTTAGAGCACCTAACGACCGAAATGACGATCGTACTTATTTTGGTAAAGCCCAAATTCAATGGTTGATTGATGCCTTGGTATTTAGCAAGGCTAATTTCAAGTTTATTGTAACGGGTGGGCAAATCATCAACGCTGCTTCACTTTTTGAAAACTATGCTGTTTTTGCCGAAGAGCGCAATTATTTGTTGCAACGCATTGCCGACGAAAAAATCCCTGGAGTTATTTTCTTGACGGGCGACCGCCATCATACCATCCTTCATCGCCTCAATCGTTTTGGCACCTATCCCTTGTACGATTTTACGGTTTCGCCACTGACCTCAGGGCCAGGCAAACCCAACGATAAAGAAAAAATAACCGATACGTTCGTAGAAGGCACTTCAGTAGAAAACAAACACAATTTCAGTACGTTTGAAATAAGCGGAAAAGCTGATAATCGCGTTTTGAAAGTTTCTATTTTTGATTCAAAAGGGATTGAACAATGGCAACGGGAGATTAAGGCAAGTGATTTGAAATAGCCAACAGTTTATAAAAGTAAGTAAAAAGAGACAACCTCAGTAAAAATATGGAATTAAAAGTAGCACTTGTTCAAACCGATTTACATTGGGAAAACCCAACGGCCAACTTGGCAATGTTGGAAGAAAAAATTGCGGCGATGGAAGAGTCAGTGGACTTAATTGTATTACCCGAAATGTTTACGACGGGTTTTACCATGAATCCTGCTGCTGTGGCGGAACCGATGAATCTTACTACTTTCAAATGGATGCGACAAATAGCAACTCAAACAGGTGCGGTAGTTACAGGTAGTTTCGTAGCAAAAGAAGCTCAAAAATATCATAATCGCCTGCTTTGGATGCAGCCTGACGGCGCGTATGATTACTACGACAAACGTCATTTGTTTCGCATGGCCAAAGAACACGAATGTTATACCGCAGGGAGAAAGCGCATCATACAAACCTTGAAAGGCTGGCATATCTGTCCCTTGATTTGCTACGACTTACGATTTCCTGTTTGGGCGCGAAATGTAGGAATGGAATATGATTTACTGCTTTACGTAGCCAATTGGCCTTCTGTTCGTAGCCAAGTTTGGAACACACTTTTACAAGCACGAGCCATTGAAAATCTCAGTTATGTTATAGGTGTCAATCGCGTGGGCGAAGATGCCAACGCCATTCCTTACTCGGGCGATTCAGCCTTAATTGATTTTAAAGGAGAAGTCATTTTTAGGAAAACTAACGAAGAGGGTATTTACATTTATACACTCCAAAAAGAACCACTTACTATTTTCAGAGAGCGATTCCCCGCCTATTTGGATGCGGATGAATTTGAGATAAAACTGGGATAGCCATATAACAAATCTATCCCAGTTCTTGCAATCTTTCCACTGAATACGCCAAGGGCTTATCGGCAAAAAGCACTTTCGTTTTAGCCCAAGTTTTCTTAAACAACTCAGAGCTTCTATAATGATTCAATGATTCGACATCATCCCAATAGCTATACGTCATAAACACGTTGGGATGGTCTAAATCGCATAAAAGTTCAAGCCTCTGGCAGCCTGACATAGCACGGATTTTATGTTTAGATTCATCAAAAATCGCTAAAAAATCAGCTACTTTTTCGGGCTGAAAATTCATTCGTACTATTCGGATAAGCATATTCAGAAAATGGTTACACAGAAAACGTAAGTAGGCTGTTTGCAGTAAGCAGTGCGCAGTCTGTGAGAAAAATTAGTGACTGCCAACTGTGGACTATTACACTTATTTCCCTCTATAAACGGCTTTCCTTTTCTGTAAAAAGGACATCATCCCTTCGGCAGCATCATGTGTATGGCTGAGTTGGTCCTGACGTTCTGCTTCGAGTTCGAGCATTTGCTCCAAGTTGGAATAAAGGGATTGATTCAGCACTTGTTTCATAGCGCCAATGGCCTTAGTAGGGGCATTTCGATAGTAATTTACTACATCACACAATTCAATATCTAATTCACTAGAGGGCACAGCTTTATGAATTAATCCTAAAGTAACAGCTTCGGGTGCATATACACGTCGCCCTGTACTTGCTATCTCAAAAGCTTTTTGAATCCCCACCAATCGGGGTAGAAAAAATGTCGAACCCGCATCGGGCATGAGACCAATGTTAACAAAGATTTGGCTTAAATAAGCATCTTGCGACGCTATCGTTAAATCACAGGCCAAAGCCAAAGAACAACCTGCCCCTGCAGCTACGCCATTGAGGCGGCAAATAACGGGTTTGGGCAAATTCCGAATCGCCAAAATCATTGGATTGTAGTTTTGGCGGAGCGATTCACCGAGACTTGTTGCCTCTCCCATGCCTTCTTTCAAATCAGCCCCCGAACAAAATGCTTTCTCACCAGCTCCTGTTATTACCACTACTCGCACCGAGTCGTCGGTGGCCGTAGCATGGATAGCTGCTGTGATATCTTTGAGAAGCCCTGGGCTGAGTGCATTATATACATGTGGGCGATTAAGCATAATACGCGCTACTCCATCCGTAATTTCATAAAGAATATTTTCGTACATGATATTTTAAAGGTATAGGTTAGGAATACAAATAAACAACTCAGGTTATACAAACTGCCAAACAGTGATGAGACTCACCAAAACCCCTAATACCACTCCCGCCCCCGCTTGTGCAGGCGTGTGCGCATTGAGTTGCAGGCGTGCGCTGATAAGCATTCCTGCCAAAATGAGAAGTATTACCAGAGGATAAAGAAGCTGATTTTCTCCGAATTTTACAACAATTCCAAATATCGCGCCTAAAAATCCGCCAATTCCAGTACCGTGTGCGCTAATTTTCCAGCGTAGGCTAATAAGCCCTACCACTACAATCGAAACCGTAATACTTCCTAATACAATCCCGATTTCAGGCGCTATTTCGGAGAGTGGGGCCAGTTGAAAGCTGAAAAAATAAGTCGCAAAGGCATAAAAAAGTGATGTCAGGAAATAAGGGAGTCGTCGGTCGGGCAAATCGTCTAAGTGTAGGCTTTTGACATAGCCAGCGCGGTAGAGATAATAAATACCCAATGCAGGTACGACGAAAGTAGTCATGCTGATAAAACCTAACAATGTAAGTCTAATGAGGGGTGTAAGTACATCTACTCCTACAATAGCAGGCGAAGTAAAGAATAGCAGGCCCAACAAAAATGTGGGCATCAGCAAGGGATGGAGTATGACCGAAAGAAACTGAGCTAAGCGCGTATTCAAGGAAACGTTATCTGTTAATGGTTATCCATAATTCGAAACTGCACAAAAGTACATCAATAATAGATAACGCTTGCTTAGATAACTATTTTTCTCTATAACTGTTTTCTGAGTCGCGCTACGGGAATGTTGAGTTGTTCGCGATATTTGGCCACAGTACGGCGTGCAATGTTATAACCTTTGTCGTTTAGCAACTTCTCTAATTTGTCGTCCGACAAAGGATTGCCTTTGGGTTCGCTCTCAATGAGGTCTTTCAAGATAGATTTTACTTCGCGGCTACTGGCATCTTCGCCGTATTCGGTTGAGATACCTTCCGAGAAGAAATATTTAAGAGGATAAACACCAAATTCGGTTTGTACGGCTTTGCTGTTGGCCACACGCGACACTGTCGAAACATCCATATCAATACGTGTAGCGATGTCTTTCAAAATCATGGGCTTGAGGCGCGTTTCGTCTCCATCCATAAAAAACTCATGTTGATACTGAAGAATGGCATTCATAGTACGCTGAAGCGTATTTTGGCGCTGCTTGATGGCGTCAATAAACCACTTTGCCGCATCCAATTTTTGCTTTACAAATGTCACCGTTTCGCGGATATGGCGATTTGATTTGTCGCTTTTGTCGTAGGTATCAAGCATTTCGGCAAATGACCGACTGATACGAAGTTCAGGGGCATTTTTGGAATTAAGGTGTACTTCCAATTTGCCGTTGTTGTTATTAATCCAAAAATCGGGCAACAGGTATTGCGCTAAGCCGTCCTCCCCTTCTACCGAACCTGGTTTAGGATTCAGTTTCGTAATGAGATTGATGACACATTTCATCTGCTCATCGCTGATATTAAGCCTTTTTTGGATTTTATCGTAGTGTTTTTTGGAGAATTCCTCAAAAAAATCTTCAACTACTTTGATAGCATACGTAACGTATAAATCAGAGAGGTCTTTGCGGTCAAGTTGGAGAAGAAGACATTCTTGTAAGTTTCTTGCCCCAATGCCTGGAGGATCAAATGTCTGGATTTTCTTTAAGACCTGCTCTACTTCTTCGACACTGGAATAAAACCCTTGCGATAATGCCAAATCGTTAACAATAGCTTGTAACGAACGTCGAATGTATCCGTCATTTTCGATACTTCCCAGTAGCTGCAATCCAATGACCGCTTGCCGCTCATTGAGTCGGAGAAAGCCAAACTGCTGAATCAAAGCATCATGCAAGGTAAGCATCGTCGCGATGGGCATATCACGATCTTCTTCGGGATAATTGCCATCGCTGTACATTTTGTACCCGCCATATTCGTCATGGTGAAGATAATCATCTAAGCTGATATCGTCACGATGACTGTATTCTTCCTCATAATCGCTGTCCGCGTTATCATCGTACGTATCTTCTTTGCTATTTAATTCCTCCAACCCCTCTTCCAACGCTGGATTTATTTCCAACTCCTCTTCAATACGTGTTTCTAATTCTGCCGTCGGAATTTGCAATAATTTGATAAATTGAATCTGCTGCGGCGATAGCTTCTGCTGTAAAGTCTGGTTTAGGCTTAATTTCTGCATGATAGCGTAGGGTTATAGAGGGTGTTCCATGCGTTTTGTTTTGGGTATATCTTACTTACAGAGAAGCCTTTCTCAATAGTCGTGCCAAAGTTATGTATTCATTTTATTTTTTTTAAAATATTTTTTCTATCTCAACTTTACAAAGCCCATAAGAAACAAAAAACCCTTAAAAATAGCCCTGAAAGGCATTTTTAAGGGTTTGCTATAAAGCCAGTATGCACCTTTATGGTGCAATACAATTTTCTTTACGCCACCACAATGAGGTGGTTTTTCTTTCCTTTTGAAACCAGCAAATATTTATTTTGCAACAATTCAAAATCAGGCCGTACATTGGAATCCGTAATTTTGGTTTTGTTGATACTTACGGCATTTCCCTGAATCGCACGCCGGGCTTCACTTTTTGAAGGATAAATTTCGTTGGCAGTCACTACCGAAAGCAAATCGGCAATGGTAGCACAAGCTGCCAATGCCTCACTACTAATGTGGCTCTGCGGCACTCCTTCAAAGACAGATTCAAAGGTAGCTGTGTTCATACTTTGCAAGGTTTCGAGGGTTCCTTTTCCAAAAAGCACTTCCGAAGCAGCAATCGCCATGTCGTAGTCGTGTTGCGAGTGTACGCGTATGGTCACATCTTTGGCCAATGCTTTTTGCATCACGCGCAAATGAGGTGTTTCGGCATGTTGTGCTTCAAGGGCTTCGATTTCTTCTTTTGAATAAAGCGTAAACACGCGCAAAAGTCGTGGGCAATCGGCATCGGCACAATTGAGCCAAAATTGATAAAACTGAAACGGCGAGGTCATACTTGCATCAAGCCACACATTACCGCTTTCACTTTTGCCAAACTTTGTTCCGTCGGCTTTGGTCACCAAGGGCGTAGTGAGGGCAAAAGCGCGATGTTCAGCAGTTTCGTCGTTGTTGTTTTCCTTACGTCTAATGAGTTCCGTTCCGGCCGTGATGTTGCCCCACTGGTCGGAGCCGCCCATTTGGAGACGAACATTCTTGTTTTTATACAGCCAATAAAAATCGTAGCCCTGTAACAACTGATAACTAAACTCGGTAAAAGAGATACCCGTTTCGAGGCGCTTTTTGACCGAATCTTTGGCCGACATGTAGTTGACGGTGATGTATTTGCCTGCTTCGCGCAAAAACTCAAGAAATCCTATTCCCTTAAACCAATCGTAATTATTGACGATTTGGGCAGAA